>JBIOXP010000434.1:0-8457 GCA_044869705.1 Binatia bacterium
AAAAACCGAGAAAGCGCAGCCTGCCCATCGAATCTTCCACATTGTTGCCGAAGAGCCAGAGAAACCACATATTTCCGATCAAATGCATCCAGGAGCCATGCAGGAACATGGAAGTCAGCAGATGAGAATATTGGCGGCCGGGATCTGTGCTACAGACGAGGCCCGGGCCCATCGGAAACTCCGTTCCTACCGGCACCGCCGCCGTGATTTCGGCAGGAATGAGCCCTAGCTCGCAGACGGACTTCGCCAGCGGAAACTCGGAACCAGCACCCTGGAGAATAAGCCAGGCGAACACATTGAGGCCGATGATCGCGGCAGTGACAAGCGCCGATCGCTGAGTTTCATTCTCGTCGCGATATGGAATCATTGCTGCTGCTCCAGTTGCATCGAGCGGTCTGCCGTCGCACCGCTTCGGAGACTCTTATTTATGCCTTGGCCGGTCTGCTGTTCAATGTAGCATCCTTTTCTTTGGCCTTTCTATAATGCCCGGGCCGGCCCTAAAAAGTCGCTGGCGCTCGGCAGAGCGGAATTTCCACTCGAGCGGCACTCAACGATAGCTCTTTTATTAAGTATCGTTTTTCGTTAATGCTAACCCGAGCCGCACGGGTTCAGCTCACTTCCATCTGAAACAGAACGAAAAGGAGATCCAGTGAAAACGACTGCCCCCAGACACTTGGCCGATTCGAAACTACACCGGACCGAGCAATCCCAGATTGACCGGCCGGAAAAATTGGGCAAGCCGCAAATGAAGTGGGGCAGCGACGTCGTCGCCGAAGTCGCCCGCCGTCTGGACCTGAAGTACATCGCGCTGGTACCTGGCGCGAGCTATCGCGGGTTTCACGACAGTATCGTGAACTATCTCGGCAACACCAATCCGCAAATGGTGATCTGCCTTCATGAAGAGCACGCCGTCTCGATTGCCGACGGCTACGGCAAAGTGACCGAAGAACCCATGGCCGTAGCGCTGCATTCGAACGTCGGGCTCATGCACGCGAGCATGCCGATCTTCAATGCCTGGTGCGATCGTACGCCGATGATGATCTTTGGCGCCACTGGTCCGGTGGATGCGCATCGCCGCCGCCCATGGATCGATTGGATTCATACCTCCAAAGATCAGGCTTCGATCATTCGCAATTACATCAAGTGGGATGATCAGCCCGCATCGCCCCAGGCCGCAGTGGAAGCGGTCCTTCGTGCGAACCAGATCACGCGCACCGCGCCGCGCGGTCCCGTATATATCTGCCTTGACGCGGGCCTCCAGGAAGCGCCGCTTGCGGAGGAAATTCTGGTTCCCAATGTGGACCGCTTTGCCCCGGCCCCCTCTCCTGCCGTTCCGCAGCGCCAGCTCGAAGAGGCTTTGAAGGCGATTGGCGCCGCGAAATTTCCATTGATTCTGATGGGACGGGTATCGCGCAAGCAGGAGGATTGGAATCGGCGCGTACGCTTTGCCGAGGCGATTGGCGCCGTAGTTTTGACCAGCAGCAACGACCCCGCGTCTTTTCCGACAACTCACCGTCTGCATGTTGCCGCTCCCTGTCTACGTCCGAGCAAAGCCGCCACCGCGCTGATCGAGAAAGCCGATCTGATTATCAGTATGGACTGGCTCGATCTGGCGGGAATTTTTCGTCTGGCTTTGGGTAAAGCACAAAGCCAAACACCCGTCGAAAAAACGATTCTCCACTGTTCGGTCGATAACTATCGTATTAACGGTTGGAGCATGGATCATCAGGCGCTACCCGCCGTGGATATCCCCATCCACGCCGAGCCGGATCAACTTGTTCTTCAACTGCTCGAAAAAATCGGCAGCGAAAAACCGAGCAAAACGAAAGCGCGGCCCGAGCTACAAGGACTGCCGCATTGGCACGATCGGATCGGGACGCCGGCGTCAGGGAGCCGCCGGACATCAATGACGCTTTGGGACATGGCGATGGTCGTGCGTGACTTCACAAAAGATCGCCAGGTAACGTTCGCGCGACTGCCGATCGGCTGGCCAGGGGAAGCTTATGAATTCGACAATCCGCTAGCGTTTTTAGGAAATGACGGTGGCGGCGCAGTCGGCACCGGTCCCGGACACACGATCGGCGCGGCGTTGGCACTGAAAGACAGTGGTCGTTTGACTATCGGGGTGATCGGCGACGGCGACTACCTGATGGGAGTAAACGCCCTTTGGACAGCCGCGCATTTCGAAATTCCAGTGATGATCCTGGTTGCCGACAACCGCTCCTACTTCAATGACGAGATGCATCAGGAACGAGTCGCCGAGATGCGCGGCCGGCCGGCTGAGAATCGCTGGATCGGGCAGCGCATCGATGATCCCAGAGTCGATCTCGTCGCGATGGCCCGGGCCCAGGGCTTCGAGGCCGAAGCGCCGGTTACGACCACGGAAGCTTTAGCCAAGGCGCTGAAGCGCGGCGCGGAGATCGTCCGCCGAGGCGGTCGCTATTTAATCGACGCAGTAGTTGAGCCCGGTTATGCCGACACCGGCCCGGATCAGCGCGCTGGTGCAGTAAAGAAGGCGTAAGCCAGCCGGCGCTGCGCAATTCCGTCGTCCAGTTTTGTGCGAGCAGTCACGAGAGTCTGGCCGCGATCCTCGCGCTCGCGCCAGTAGACGGCGAAAAAACAATCTTGCGGCAGGCCGGCGCATTATAGGCGATTAAAAAATCTTCGCAAAAGGGCATCGAGAGGCCGTAGCCAGAGTCACGCAATCATAATCGACCCTCAACCAAGAACTGGCACGCTTCACGATCGAAGATTTATTTTAAAGCTTTCGCCTGCGCATAAGGACCGGTATCGAACACGCTCTCCGGCGGATCTTTCGTCGCACCCCCGGCCGCTTTGACAATCTCGTACATTTTTTTCAGCGAATCGATCTCTGCCGGCTCAAAGCTCGCGATGTAGGCTCCGTCCCACTGATTGGCGTACGCTCGCGCATCGGCTGCGCTCATGTTTGCGGCTTTTTGTAATATTTCTGCCACCCGGCCCTTGTTCTTCGAACCGAATTGCAGAGCATTGCGGGTTGCGGCAATAAACTTCGCGACGCGCTCCTGGTTCTTGGCGAGATAGTCATTATAAACAATGGTCACCGCTAAGATCGGCGGGGCATCGCGCTTGGTTAGTTTTTTCCATTCGTCGACCACGCTCGCCAAACGACGCGGCTTGATCTCATCAATTTGCGCCAGTGTCACGGAGCGTAGCACAGCGGCGTCGATTTCTTTCTGACTCAAGAATTGCGCCAACTGCGCTTCGTTTCCCGGCGCGATCGCATAGTCGCTCGGCTTGAGACCGAAATTGTTGCTCAGTATCGCGGTCGCGATCGCATGGGTTGCGCTGCCTGCAGGCGACATACCGATTTTTTTACCTTTGAGGTCGGCCACGGATCTAATCGAAGACCCTTCCGGCACGACGATTTGCGCTTCCGCAATTTGCGTCGCAAGCACGATTTTTACCGGCACCCCATCAGCGGCAATACCCATCGAGTTTGTCGAAGGGGCGGCAAAGGCAATGTCGATCGCGTTGGGAACGATCGCCCGCGTCGGTCCGTTGACTTCGGCAAATTTTACCCACTCGATGTTCAGTCCCTGATTCTCGGCAAATCTCATCTGTTCCATGACTGCGCCGAATCCGAGACTGAAGCCGCTGGTCCAGTATCCGACTCTCATTTTTTGCGCCAGCACATGCTCAGGCAAAAGCAGCAGTAACGAAACCACCAAGACCGCGACAGTTGTTTTGTTTCTCATCTCGCCTCCCATATCGATTAACTCGGTTGTCGTGGCCGCGTCGACTATATGAGCTCGCGTAACCGTTGCATATAGACCGTAACGTCGGGCTGGGTTACATCGCGCGGCCGCGGCGGCGCGATCTTTACGATCTCTTTAATGCTCCCGGGCCGGGGCGACATCACCGCAACTTCATCGGCGAGCAGTGTCGCTTCGGCGACGTCGTGAGTCACGAATAGTATCGTCATGCCTTTCAGCCGGTGAATGCGCAGCAGCTCTTCGTGCATCAGAGCGCGAGTTTGAGCATCCAGACGTGAGAACGGCTCATCCATCAGGAGAATACGGGGCTCCGTCACCAGGCTTCGGGCCAGCGCGACGCGGCTCCGCATCCCGCCAGAGAGTTGATACGGGAACGCGTCTTCAAATCCGTCCAGCTCGACTAAATGCAAGGTTTGGAGGGCGCGCCGGGTTCGTTCGCTTTTCGGGATTGCGCCGGTCTCAAGCGCGAATTCCACATTGCGAATGGCTGTGCGCCAGGGCAGCAGACGGTCCTCCTGAAACATGTACCCCACCGAGCACCAATCATTGAAGGCTTCGCTCGAAGCGCCGCAGATGCACACTTCGCCCCGGTCGGGCCTGATAATTCCCGCCACGATATTCAAGAGCGTGCTCTTGCCCGAACCGGAGGTGCCGATCAATCCCACAATCGCCTGCGGCTCGACGGTGAGATTCACATTGCTCAAAACCTGAATCATCTGCTCACCGCTTCGAAATGTCTTGTCGATGCCGAGCAATCGAATCGCCGGCGCGCTCTGCTCGGTCTCACCGGGAGTGCATTGTGCGAGCTCTGCGGAATTCATGAGCTGGTTACCGTGGTCGCGGCGCAGTCACTCCGCTTGTGCGTCTTTTTTCCAGCGAAACAAATAATTTTCCACGGGTTTCATCATCGCCATTTCTATGGTTGCCATCATGATGACCAAAGTCAAAGTCCAGGCGAAGACTTGGTCGGTTCTAATCAAATCCGCCGCTTGGCGGAGCCGATAACCGACACCGCTCGAAGAACCGATGGTCTCCGCGACCAAGGAAACGCGCCAGCCGAAACCGAACGCGAGACGCGCGCCTGAGAAGAAATAAGGAAGGATGGTCGGTAGATAAACTTTCGTCATGACTTTCCAGTGCGGCATGCGCAGCACCTGGGCGAGCTCGATGAAATCGGCGTTGACGGAGCGCGTGCCCTGCCACACGTTAGTGATGATCAACGGCATCGCCGTCATGAACACCACGAAGATCGTCGTGGCATTGGAGATCCCGAACCAAATGATCGCGAAAATCGCCCAGATCGCCGACGAAACGGTGTTTAATACCGGAAGGACCGGTTCGAAAAACTCACCCGCGCGTCTGTTTGCGCCGAGAAAGATGCCTAGCGGTAGACCGGTCAGCGCCGCAAATACAAACCCCACAGCGACGCGCCAAAATGTAATGGCAAGGTTGTTCCACAAATCACCGTTTGCCGCGATCAGTCGAAGCGCATCCCAAACGCGTGCCGGTCCGGGTAAGACATAGTGCGGCACGGACAGGGACGCTAACCACCAAATGACGACAACGACGATCACCAAGAAAAGACGCTGACTGAACAAGTCGAAGCGTTTACGCCATGTCGGTCGCGCCGACAACTCGGAGTTCATCGGTCACTTACAGATGACAAGCCAAGAGCTTCGCCGATCCGCCCGTCTTGCTTGGGTTATACTATCCCGGATCATGTCATTAGATCTATGATCCACCGTTACGATCACCGATCGGAAGCCACTGAGGAGGTTTTCCGGCTCCGTTCAGGGTGATTCGAAGCGGTTTTTAGCAGCTTTTTTGCGCGCGTTGTTGTACTGTAAGCGCCTGCTCACACCCAAACACGTCATTCAAACTGAACGCAGAACAGCGGAGGTTGTGCAGATGACTTATTTTTTCGCCATGGTCGCGCTCGCCTGGTCTTTGTTGCCAGTTCTAGCCCACGCCGATCTTCAGGAAGATCTCGAGCGCGCGACATCGATCATCGAACGGTTCGAGGAAATTCCGGAGACCGCGATACCGCCTCGAGTGCTGCGCGACGCCAAGGGACTGGCGATCCTCACGTTGACCAAAGCGGGATTCATCGTGAGCGGCAGGGGTGGTACGGGCTTGGTTGTGGCGCGCACGGAAAAAGGTTGGAGCGGTCCTTGCGCCATCGGCACGGGCGGCATCGGCGTCGGCTTCCAAGCCGGAGTGCAAGTCTCCGAGTACGTCGTTATCCTCAACACGCCGGAAGCGGTAAATGCCTTTTCCAAGGGCGGCAATGTTACGCTAGGCGGCAATTTGAGCGCTGCGATCGGGCCGATCGGGCGCTCCGCCGAAGCCGGAGTAGCGCCGCAAGCGGCTATTTATACGTACAGCCGCAGTCAAGGAATTTTCGCCGGTGTTTCGCTGGAAGGCACGGTCATCGCGACCCGCTACGAAGCCAACGAGCAGTACTATGGCAGACCGGTATTTCCCGCGGATATTCTTTCCGGCCAGGTCAAAGCGCCTGAGGACGCGCAGAAACTCCTTCAGCTCTTGGAAAAATATTAAAGCGCGCGGGGCGGGTGCTTACAAGCGCAGCAAGGTTCCGAGTTGATAGCAGCTGACGCTTAGAGTTTGGCAATCGTTTCGCTCGGCAGCACCAGGCGCGTTTGCCGGCCGAGGATGTCCAGCAATACCGCTACTCGTTCACTGCCTTTGAGCTTTCGCTCAAAGATCGCTTCAAGACCCGAAAATGGTCCCTCCGTGATGCGCACGGCATCGCCGGGTTTCGCGGAAACCGGATCAATCTGCGCCACGCCCTCCGGACAACGCTCCCGCAACAGAAGAATAATTTCTTCGCCGACCTCGGCCAATCGGCTGCCGAAGCTCAAAAAATCCTTAACGCCGGGTGAATAGCGCGCGGCTTTGCCCGACAGCACCATATCCAGACGACAAAACACATAGCCAGGGAACAGCGGCACCATCACCCATTGAAACCGACTGCCGATGCGCCGCCGCGTGCGCATCCACGGCAGAAACACCTCGAGCCGGAGATCGATCAAGCGCTTCTCGACTTGTCTTTCACGATTGGGCTTGGTCTGGATCGCGTACCATCTTAAACCCGGCTCGATTTGCAGTGCTTCTTGTGCCCTTGACATGCGTGCGGCTCCCGCCACGTTTGTGCGTGTGAACTCTTATGGCGGCAGCAGTTTAACAGACAAATCGTCCGATAGTAACGGGGCGTTTTTCTTCATCGCGGACGATTTTTAGCGAATGGGGAAATTTCTTGACTTCGGCTGGAATTTGCGGTGCAATGAAGCCGTGGTGGCTGTCAATTGAAGATGAAGTTGATGTTTTTCGTCTAACAAGCGAAGAGGCGCTTGACCGACCCGACGATCCGAAGGAGGTCGTATGCAAGCCGAACGGCACACCCGATCCCAATTGATTCCCGCTTTCGGGTCTTCTCCCCGTACGATTTCCTACTTCACGTGATGCACGAGCCCAACATATCGTCTGCGCCCGTTTCGCCTAATTTCGAACGCGTCCACTTTTTGTTTGCGACTGTTTCCGCCCAATCCACGGGTCCGGGCACGATCGCGCCAATCTCGGCCGTAACCGAGCTGAATAAGGGAGGCTGTTGGAATGGACCACAATATGGAATTTGAAAATCTCATCAAGAAAGATCGCGACCAGCACCAGGCGCGCTCGTGGCGCGGTAATTTACTCGGTTACCTCGAAAAAGTGAAAGCGGAACCGACGATCCCCAAACTCGCTCACGCGCGATTGTACGATACGATTATGAAGCCCGGGGTGCGTGACATTCACGAAAATAGCGACGCGCACGTGAAACGGCTCTATAAAGACGAGTCGATCAAGCTTTACGATTTCTTCACCGACGAGTTTTTCGGTATCGAAAAAACCGTTTCACAGATCGTGCGGTACTTTCATGCCGCATCGCTCAAAGGGGAAGAGAGCCGCCAGGTTCTCTACCTGATGGGTCCGGTGGGCTCAGGCAAAAGCTCGCTCGTGGAAAAACTCCATCGCGGATTAGAGGAAACCGAGCCCTTCTATGCCATCGAAGGCTGCCCGATGTTCGAGGAGCCGCTCCATCTTATTCCACGCCATCTCCGCAAGGAATTCGAAAAGATGCTGGGCGTTCACATCGAGGGTGATCTCTGTCCCGTCTGCCGCTACAAGTTGATCCACGAGTATGCGGGGAAATATGAAGAATTTCCCGTACACACTGTGGAATTTTCCAAGCGCTCTCGCGTCGGCATCGGCGTCGTGCCGCCGGTCGATCCGAACAATCAGGACACATCGGTGCTGATCGGCAGCGAGGATATCTCCAAACTGGATCTCTATTCCGAAGGAGATCCGCGCGTCTTGGAATTGAACGGCGCGCTCAATATCGGCAACCGCGGTGTTGTGGAGTTTATCGAGGTCTTCAAGAACGAGATCGAGTACCTGCACTGCATGATTACCGCCACTCAGGAAAAGGTCGTGCCCGCTCCGGGGCGACATGGCCTTGTCTATGTCGATACCGTTATCGTCGCCCATTCCAACGAGGCCGAGTGGCAAAAATTCAAGGCCGATCACACCAATGAAGCGATTCTCGATCGCATCGTCGTCGTGCGCGTCCCCTACAACCTGCGCCTCTCCGAGGAAGTCAAGATCTACCAAAAAATCATCCGCAACTCGGACTTTCGCGCTC
>JBIOXP010000435.1:0-23981 GCA_044869705.1 Binatia bacterium
GCTTGAAGTTTCGAACGTCTGCCTCTACGCATAGCGCGACATGGTCTGCGGCTTATAATCCTCCGGCGCCTTGGTGACCACGAGTTCCGGTTCGATGCCGTAGAGCCTTCTCGCATTGCCGCCGAGCATTTTTTCCTGGACGTTCTGCGGCACCTTCCATTTGTTCATGTTGTCGATCGCTTCCCATACGTCCGACGCATCGAGATGCGGCATGTCCGAAGACCACAGCGCGATGTTTTCATAGATGTCCCATAAACGCAGCGTGACAATCTCGTCGCTCTCGAACGCGATAAAGCAGTGTTTGTAAAACTCTTCGTGCGGATCGGCGATTTTTTCGCCCACGTGTTTGTAGAGGTCGAGATAGGTTTCGGCTTTTTCCAAAACCAGCGGCAGCCAGCTCGAGTTCGACTCCAAAATCGCAACCTTCAAACGCGGAAACTTTTCCAACCAGCCGGTCATGAGCACCACGCCGGTCCAGGTCATCGCTTCGGCGATAAATCCATACGCCGCATCGCCGGCCTGCTTCGAACCCATGATCTGCATGATGTTCGCGACGAACTGCCCGGGTGAGTAAACCAGCAAATCTTCATCACCGAACAACCGTTTTCGGTTGGCTCCCATCCGAGCGTTCAACTCCGGCGACATCGCTTCGCCCCGCGATGGAAAAGTGTGCATGCCGAGCACCAGGCCGAGTTCTTCAAATTCTTTCCACAACGGATCGAACTCGGGAAACGTTGGATACTTTCCCTGGGCGATGATCGGCCGCACCAAAGCCGATTTGAAGCCGCGTGTCGCCACGCGCCGCAGTTCTTCAATCGCGTATTCGACGCTTTGTGTCGGCAAAACCGCCGCGGGGTACAGACGTTTTTGGTCGGCGCTACAATAATCATAAGCCCAATCGTTGTAGGCACGCGCGCAGATATAGGCAGCGTTGGCGTTCTCCACCAAAGGCAAGTAAACGAATGTCGATGGAAAGATCATCACCTGATCGATACCGGCTGCATCCATGTCCCTGAGCCGAGCATACGGATCTCTCGCGCTTCTATTTCTACCGATTCTTTCATCCCACTCCTTCGTTCCCGGCTGAGTCTCGCCGATGATTTTTTTGGTCAGGCCTGGATGCCAAGTTTCGCCGGGGTATTTCCACTGATCGGGATCTCTGAAACTGATCCTGCCATTTCGGACCAGGAACAGCCGATCTGCATCGCGATAAAAATGCGTTTTGGCGAAATCCCGGTTTCTCTGCGGAATGTACTTGTCCCAGATCTCTGGCGGCTCATAAATGTGGCTGTCACAATCGAACACCGGAAAATTCTTTGTTCTGCCCTTTGCCGCGTATGCCATTTTGCCTCCCCTAACGAACCGGTTTCGTTACTGGTCTTAGCTTCGCCTACTTCGCGTCTCTTTTCGAAAATAAATCTAAAGAAGGATCTCTCACATTGGTTCGAGATGACACGGATTTCATTCCGAGCCGAACTCGAGGAATCTTTCCCCCAGTGTTTTCTAGAGGCGTCCGTAAAGCTCATGAATCACTTGTGGTGAATTATCTTTTCACCGTTCGCTCAGAAAATCCCGCATCATGCCGTGTACCTTCGCCGGCTCAGTATAAAAATAACTGTGCCGCTCTCCGGGCAAAACGATCAGTTTGGAATTTGGAATGCCCTTCGCGAGGATATCGGCGCCGCTACGATGCGACATGTCGCTGACGACAAAATGATCGTCGTCGCCAACGAAGATCAGCGTCGGGACTTTGATATTCCTGAGCCGGTCGCTCGTGTCGTGTTCCTGGCGCGCCAGCACGTGGCGGAAATAAAACTCCACCGGGCAAAGATTCGCCATTCGCACTTGGAGATATTTTTCGATTAGGTTCATGTGGTTGCGCGCGTAAATTTCCGTCCAGCCGACCACGATGGTGTGCTCGCGCACATATTTTTCATAACCCCACTCGACCATTTCCTTGGCAATCCGCAGTGGAATCCCCTTCTCGCCCGGATGTGCCGCGCCGCTTGACGCCAAGATCAATTTGCTCACCTTGTCGGGATAATCGAGCGCTACAAGCTGTGCAACTCTGCCGCCCATGGAATGACCGCAGACAATCACGCCGTCCAACCCGAGATGATCGAGCACTGTCACAGCGTCTTCCGCGAACATTTCCGTGCTGTACTTGGTCGACGGTTTGCCCGATAGCCCGGTGCCGCGATAGTCGAGAATGACGACCCGATGGTCCCGCGCGAACTCCGGCACTTGATAAAGACTCCACACCGCGCCATCGCACGCGGTTTCGCTCAGGAATAGAAATGGCGTTCCCTGGCCGGAAACTTCGTAATAGATCTCGACACCGTCCTTCGTCCTTACGTAAGGCATAATTTACGGCTCCCTTTAGCAATAGACCAAGAGCCGCCTGGGTGACAAGCGTCGTGTTATTAAGAGCTCATAGCGGCGCTTTGACCATCAGTTGTGGAGAAGCGCAACGCACGGCCTATTGACATCAAACCCGCACCTTCACTATTGAGAACACAGCGACGGCAAGGAGAAGCGCAATGCCGCATCATTATGTCGATAGCGACGGTCACGTCATGGAAAGAGTCGATGAAATCGCCGAACGGATCGGCAAAGTCAACGGCATCGAGGGCGAGATCAATCCGCGCCGAATGGTACCGAGTCTGGATCGTTTCCACACTCCAAGATTGCAACGGCGCACACCAGGAACTTTCGATCCATCGATTGGGCCAGAACGTTGGCTGGAGTTTCTCGACAAAACCGGTCTCGAATACAGTGTGCTCTACCCTACGGAAGGCCTTGCCTACGGCCAGATCTCGTTTAGCCAGTGGGCCGTCGCATACGCCCGCGGCTATAACGATTGGCTTTTCGAGAAATATTTGCAGTTCAGCCCGAAATTCAAAGGCGTCGCCCTCATTCCGCTGCAAGATGTTCCGAGCGCGGTCGCCGAACTCCGGCGCGCCGTTAACGACTTGGGGATGGTCGGCGCGATGCTACCCTCAAACGGTCTGCGGTTTCACCTCGGCGCGAACGAGTACTGGCCGGTGTACGAGGAGGCGGAAAAACTCGGCTGCGCGTTGGCTGTGCACGGCGGCTGCTACGGCGATTTGGGATTCAACTCGTTTGCGGTGTTCCCCGCTACACGCGCGCTTGGCATGCCGTTTCCATTGGCGATCGCCGCAACCGGCATGATCGTCGAAGGCATGCTCGATCAGTTTCCGAGTTTGCGCGTCGGCTTTCTCGAGGGCGGCACCGCATGGATTCCGATCGTGATCGACCGCCTCGAACGCGAATTGGAATACGGCGGTCTCCGGCTCAAACAAAAACCCAAAGAGTATTTCACCAGCGGTCGAATTTTCGTCGGCTGCGAAGGCAATGAAAAAGCACTGGCATACGCTATCGAGCGCGTCGGTCCCGAGCCATTCATGTTCGCGTCCGACTTTCCACACGAGATTTCGCTTGGGAACTGCATGGAGGAAATTGATGAAATCCTCGAGCGCACGGATCTGAAACAAGAGCACAAAGCGGCAATCCTGGGCGATAACGCGCGGCGCTTCTATAACATCTGATCAATACGCCCCGTTCTGAAGAAGAAAGGTAGTGGCGACGGCGCTCGCCCTATATGACGGAGGAGCAATGCCGAGCAATTACGTAGACTGCGATGGCCATGTGATGGAGAAAGTCGACGAACTGGTCAGCTATATCGGCGAGCCATTCAAAACCACGGGCCACATGAATCCGCGGCGCATGTTGCCCAGCCTCGATCGGTTTCACACGCCGCGCCTGGAAGAACGCAAACCCGGCACCTTCGATCCCAACGTCGGACCGGAAAAGTGGCTGCAGTTTCTTGAAAAGACGGGGCTCGAATCGAGCGTGCTTTATCCCACCGAAGGCTTGGCGTACGGGCAAGTCGCGTTCCCACCATGGGCGATTGCATACGCCAAGGCCTACAATGATTGGCTTCACGCGAAATATTTGCAGTTCAACCCGCGCTTGAAAGGCGTGGCGCTGATTCCGCTGCAAGATGTTCCGGCAGCAGCCGCCGAGTTGCGCCGCGCGGTCACGGATTTGGGCATGGTGGGCGCCATGCTGCCGTCCAACGGGCTTCATCCGCACTTGAGCGCCAAGCATTTTTGGCCGGTTTACGAGGAAGCAGCCAAACTCGACTGCGCGCTCGCCGTGCACGGCGGCTGTTACGGCGATCTTGGTTTCAACACTTACACGGTTTTTCCGGCCACGCGCGCGCTCGGTATGCCGGTGCCTTTGGCTATTGCCGCCACCGGTATGATTGTGGACGGCGTATTCGATGCATTTCCTACCCTACGCGTCGGTTTTCTGGAAGGCGGGACGAGCTGGATTCCCATGGTTGTCGACCGCTTGGAAAGAGAGCTGGAATACGGTGGCCTACGGATTCAGCGCAAACCGGTGGATTATTTTACCAGCGGTAAGATCTTCGTCGGCTGCGAAGGCAACGAGAGAGCGCTTGCCTACGCGATTGAGCGCGTCGGCCCCGAGCCCTTCATGTTCGCCTCCGACTTCCCGCATGAGATTTCGCTCGACAACTGTATGGAGGAGATCGATGAGATTGTCGAACGGGACGATCTCAGGCAAGAGCATAAACAGGCGATACTCGGAGACAACGCGCGCCGGTTCTACAAGATTTAGTTTGAGGGGCGGCCTGAAAATCAGCATCGCGACATGGCGAGGAAACCCGAGATGCAACGACGACTATGCGCTTTAGCGTTTCTCCTGTTTGTAACGGCCACGATTGCCAGCGTTGCGCCGACCACGGCGCTCGACAAAATCAAATTCCCGTATTCGCCGATTTCCTATCACAGCCTTCCCTTTCTAGTTGCCTATGAAGCCAAACTTTTCGAGAAGCACGGACTCGAAGTCGACCCGATATTCGCCGGCGCTTCGTCGCTGATTGTGCAATCGATGATTGCCGGCGAAGCGGACTTAGCCGGCATGGCCGGACCGGCGGTGATTTCCAACGTGCTCAAGGGCGGCGATGTGATCCAGATCGCCGCGCTCGTCAAATCCTTTAGCGTGCCGCTATATGTTCAGCCGGCAATTACACAAATCGCGCAATTGAGCGCCAAAAGAGTCGGCGTCACGCGCTTCGGCTCGGTCTCCCATTTCACGGCAAAAGCAATCTTGGACCGCTCGCAGGTGCATGATGCCGTGATCGTTCAAACCGGCGGTTACCCTGAATCCATGACGGCGCTCAGCACCAATGCGATTGCCGGCGCGATGATCCCTGCGCCACAGAGCGTGGTGCTGCGTGAAAAAGGCTTTCGCGAGCTGGTCAGCATCAAACAGATTCGCGAAATGAATATCCGTTTTATCGAGCAGGGCATCGTTGCGCGCCGCAGTTATGCCGAAAAAAATCCCGACATCGTCAAGCGCTTCATCACGGCTGTCTATGATGGCTTGAAGAAGATCTACGACGATAAATCAATCGCGACGAAAGTCCTCGCCAAATACACTAAAGTGACGCGGCAAAATATGCTCGATGAGAGCTATCAAGCCAGCGTCGATGCGTTCGCTAAAGATCCGCGCATACCGCCTGAGGTTTTCATGGATCTCGCCGAGCAGCTCATCGCTTTGAAGTTGATCGATGCATCGGCGGCACAGCAGACATCGATCACCGCCTATTATGATAATCGCTATGTCGAAGAATTGGAGAAAGCCGGATTCTTCAGACGGCTTTGGCAATGAAATTTGAGAATTCAGGAAACCACTGAAGCGCTGTGATTTCAGCAGGCGGAGATGGGATATAAATTTATGTTCCAGTGCGCGGTAAAGTTCGGCCTTGTCGCCGTTTTGATCGCCTTCATGGCTGTCATAGGCTCGGCACAGACTTCTGCTCCCATTCTTGTCGCGTATGCGGGTCAAAACGAAACCGTCGGACCCATGTGGGTGGGAATTGAAAAAGGCACATTTAAAAAGTACGGGCTTGACGTCCGCCTGGTGCAAATGCGCACGGGCGCGCTAAGCATGGCAACGCTCTCCACTGGTCAGGTTCAATACAACTACGGTTCGCCCGGCAATGCTCTCAGCGCGGCAGTCGGGGGCATGAAAATACAATGCGTGGCTTCACCGGTGCAAAAAATTCCTCGTGAACTGGTGGCCCGTAAAGAAATCCGCACACTGGAGGATCTGCGCGGCAAGACCTTCGGCGTGCAAAGCATAGGCGGCGGTTTCTGGTTGCAAACGATGATCGCCTTGGATCAACTCGGCATCGATCCGGAGAAATACGATCTCAAGATGCGGATTCTCGGCGATACCGCCACAGTCACTCAAGCTCTCGGATCGGGCGGCGTTGATGCGACGGTGATTCCATATAGTTACAGTGAAGCTGCGAAGCGAGCAGGCGCGAACGTGCTCGCCGATATCGGCAAGCTGAGTTTTCCCTATCAGGGCACGACGCTCTGTTATCTCCAGGAATCCTCGTCCAGCGCGCCGGAGCAAGTTTCGCGTCTGCTCAGAGGCCTCGCCGATGCCGTCGTACTCATCCATGATCCGAATGCCAAGCCGGAGATTATCGAGATCTTACGTAAGGCCTTTCGCTTTCCCAAACCACAAGATGCCGAAGCCTCATACAAAGTCCTCACGATCATGGCGACCCTCGATATGACGCCGGACCCCAACGCGTGGAAACTGGTACAGAAGATTACCGCCAGGATCAATCCAAAGGTCGCACAAGTGGATCTCAGTCACGTGCTCAATTTTGCACCGATGCGGAGCCTCGAGGAGAGCGGTTTTGTCGCCGAGGCGCGCAAAAAATTGCGCTAAGCAACCCGCAGAAAGGGAACCGCAGAATGCTTCAGGGCTTCCGAATTTTCGATGCCGATGCGCACGGATCGATCAACCCCGGCATGTGGCAAGATCTACCGGCCCAATTCCGTACCCGACGGCCGCGTCCGGTGACGATCCATGACGAGGCGGGTCTGGGCAATTTCAACGCGGCTTGGTTGATCGAAGGATCGCTCGAGCCGCATGCGCTCGGTCCCGGCGCTCAACAGGCAAATATACCGCGCAACGTACTTGCAGAATTTGGCGCTAACACCGAGCGCGAACACTGCTCGATCGGCAGCATGACGTTGCGTGACCCAGCGGCGCGTGTTTGCGACATGGACCGCATGGGCATTGATGCGCAGATGCTTTTTCCGAGTACGCTCTATGCGCACATGACTGCTGATCCTGAGTTTGAAGCGGCGCTCTTTCGTGCCTATAACCGCTACGTCGCCGCACGGTGCAGCCACGCGCCCAAGCGCCTCAAATGGTCCGGACTTTTGCCGCTTCGCGCCGAGCGCCAGGCTTTCGAAGCCATCGAAGAAATGCAACGCCTCGGTGCGCGCGCGGCCGTCGTGTTCGGCACCGTGGGCGAGCGTATGCTTTCCGATCCGAGTTTTCTGCCCATCTGGGAACAATTCGCTCGTGCTCGGCTGCCGCTCTGCGTCCACATGGGTATGAGCTATCCACCGCTCGCGCAACTCGGCCGCTCCATCTATGACGGTCATATCATCGGCATGTCGCTGCCGGCGCAACTCGCTTTCATGGCGATCGTCGGCCATCGCATGTTGGACCGCTACCCGGAGTTGAAAGTCGCATTTCTCGAATTCGGCGCCGAATGGATTTTCTATATGGTATCGAGAATGGATCATTATCTGCCTCTCGACCGCGGCGCCCATCCGATGGGCCTGAGCATGCCGAACGCCGCCGATTTGCCGCGCCAAGACATTCGCAATTATGTCAAGTCCGGCAGGATTTTTATCGCCGCGGAGGCGGACGATCGTATGTTGGCGGAGCTCTTCGAGCTGATTGGCGAAGATCACGTGCTGTTTTCATCCGACTTTCCCCACGGGGAAGGCCGCGAGAACGCCGCGATGGAAATCCTCGAGCGAAAAGATCTTTCGGCAGCACAGAAGCAAAAGCTGCTCTATGACAACACCGTCCGGCTCTTTGGCGAACCGTAAGGTGCGTCTTCGGCGATCTTCGCCGGTGCTGCCACCGAACTCAAAGTTGAGGCCAGTCTTGGATGTGAATTGTCTTCTTCTGCGATCCCTCGATACGCGCTTCGCGCTACTCGGGCATTCGGCTTCTCCGATCATTCTGAGTAGGCAGCGAGCAGCGCTGTCTATCGAAGGAGACAACACGAATGCGCGGTTCGTCTATCGCGAGGGAGCTTTTTTCGATCAGCATTTTAGCGCCAGATTTGTGAGAAGAATCCCTCCTGTTGCAGCTCAGCAACGATGCTGCCATCGTAAAAATCCTGTGGTCGCGCGCTCCGCGCCTTTGGATCGCTCATGGCCAGCTGCTCCAAAACAGTTCTAATGGACCCGGCAGAAGGCGTCGGAATTTTTTTGACATACGGCACATGATCATCATATGTGGCCTCCAACGTTCCACGGTTTTGAATTTTTGTGTATTTGGCGATCACCTTCAGCGCCAATTCTCGGTCGTTAATGAAGCGATGCGCTCCCTCGACATACGCGCGCGTGAAGCGCAGCAGCGTATCGCGGTTGGTGCGCAGATAACGCCCGTTTGTAGCGACTGTCGTCTGTGGATATTCGACGCCGAGGTTCGCCATATTGACGAGTTCCCGCATGCCGAGTCGCTTTGCTTCAGCGGTTGCCGGCGAGGCAATCACTCCGCCCTGGATCGAACCGGCTTTGAGCGCGGCGAGGGTTTCCGCCTGGCCACCGATCTGAAATATCACCGTATCTTTCACCGGATCGACCCCGTTTTGCTTGAGCACATAGCGCAAGGCGAAATCCGTCGCCGAGCCAAAGCGGCTCGCGCCGAGCTTCTTGCCTTTGAGGTCGCCCATTGTGTGAATGTCCGGCGTGACCATTAGCGAATAGAGAATCGTATCGAACACGTGCGCCGTGATGATGACATCGCTGCCAGCCAGCCGAGCGGCGATTACCGATGGGCCGCCGACGGTAATAATCGGAGTGTCGCCGCCCAAAAGCGAAGTAATGGCTCGGCCGCCTCCGGTAAAGAGCAAATCCACGTCGAGACCATGCTTGGCAAAGAGTCCCGCCTCTTTAGCAATCCATCCGATTGCCTGTGTTCCGCTGATGGAAGCGTAAACGACGTACAGTTTTGCGCCATGAACGGCAAGCGGAAAGCAAAGGAACGGCACGACCGTGACGAGTAGCGCGATTAGAAAACGGCATCGAGATGCCATTGGGTTCTCCTCCGGGTGTGGAAAAAACTCGGGCGAGAATACAACTTGTTTTAGGGTCAAGAAAGACGCGCGGCGAATTTTCTGATCAGGGCATTGAACCTTCGCGGCTCATCGACAAACAGCGCATGGCCGGCATTTTTGAACAGCTCTACTTCCGTCGCTGGGCGATTTTTTTTTAAATTCGCCGCCTGCTCCGCATACTGCGGGGTCACGACATAGAGCAATGGCTTTTCGAAGCTACGAACAATATTTCGCCAATGAGTCCGCTCAAAGGGATAATCAAGCAATGCCAGACTGTCTTCAACCGGCATGCGCTTGGCCCCGCGCACCAGCTCGGCAACTTCCTTTTCGGAACGCGGCTTGGCGAAAATTGCGCGCACAAATTGACGCAGCGTTTTGTCGCGATCACGCCGGAAATCGTCCTTGAACCGCCCGCTCGATCCGGCGGTCGGCTCTTCGCCCACGGAGCTGTCCACTAGAACGAGCCCTACCAGACGCGCCGTCCCGAACATATAAACGTACTGCAGCGCTTCGATGCCTCCCAGCGACCAGCCGATCAACAGAACGTTTGATCGTCGAAACAAGAACTCGTGCAGATCCGTGGCGCGCCGCTCCGCCGTATAACCGCTCGGGGCAACCTGTGACTGACCCTGGCCCCGCGGATCGAGCGCGAGAGTTTGATAGCTCCGACCGAAATCATTTAGCTGGTTTTGCCAAATGCGGCCGGGCATGAGCCAACCGGGGACTAAAACGATGGTCGCCGTATTCCGGTGCCTCGAGCCGGCCTCGAGAAACGAGAGCGCAACGCCATCCGTGGTTTGAAATGAGCGGCGAATCGGCTGAGCGGACGATGGTGTGGTCATGATCAGCAGCAACAGCCCGCAGTACCACTGCCGTCGCACAATCGCCGTCCTACCGGTGGGCAACGATCAGGCCAGACTGCTGTCCCCGCCAGTGATAACCAAAGGGAAACGGGAGCGAGTTTTGCTCTTCGCGGGAATTGAACGCCATCTCTAAATCTTTTTGGTAGCCATACCGCATCGGGCGAATCGGCCGGTGATAGCGACCATACAACTTCACCTGCCAGGGATTCTGACTGATGAATCGAAATGGGATGCCGGTATCGTCCTGCACGAGAATATCGGCTGCTTCGAGAAGCATCGTCCGGGTCCTGGAAAATTGCTGATCGTGGAGCAGATACGAGGCCGATTTGATCAACACCGTAGCCGGCTTGTACTGGCTGACCCAGTCGAGGAAGTCAGGATAAAATTCCAAAGCCCTGTCAGCCGCATCGAGCGAGACATAATAAAGCTGCTGGATAACCGATCCGTTGGTTGCGCTTGCGAAGTCCACTCGAGCCGCACGCATGAGCACCGGCGGCCGCTTAGCATCGGGCGTGTCGTAGGCATGCGTCAAAGCGGGAAAAAGATCTAGCGGTTCAATGCGGATGATCCGCCGGTTCATGAGGGCCAGCATAATTGCCATTATTGGAACCGTTCCGCGAATCCACGGAGTCATAAGCTGTTTGGTCATATAGGAAGTAATAAAGTAATTGCGCTCGAAAATATCGCGGAACGCGCTTCGCACGTCTTGCAATAGCTTCGAGAACTGCGCCGTTGTGACTGATTCCAGATCCGGCAGTGTGCCGGGGCGCTCAAGGCTGAAGAAAACATAGCGCGCATGATCCGGAAAGATGATGTAAGCGTTCAATAAGTCCGGACCGCTGAAAGGATAAAGCAGGTTTTTTTTCTGTGCGCCCGGAATTTTGATTTCGTGGCTGCGCCACGTGTCCATGGTCTGAATTCGATGGCGCACCTGGTTCCAGCTCGTCGACATCCAGTGCTGGTGTTCTTTGAATGCCTCGCTCTCGATCAGGCGCTTTAATGCCGGATCCAACGGATTCGGCGTAATGCCTGCCAAGATCTGCGCCGTAGCCGTGGCGCGCCGATTATATTCGGCAATGTCGCCATCGGTCGCATACAGGGATGAATGAGGCGCTATGAGAAACGAAAAAAGCAGAAAACCGATAACTTTCTGCGCCTTTATTTTTCGTAATGTTACTAGTTTAGCTATCATAATCTCAACAAAGCATTCCAAGTTAGACCGGTGCGTTCGGGCGCCCGGAAACATTGCTCCTCCTTGTCGATTGGACGCGCAGAATAGCATTTTCTGAGATAGAAACGACAGTTTTCCTCCGGCCGCGCTCTTTCTCGCAGCCGCCAGTTGCGATATGAGAAGGTTCGCCAACGTTACCGAACCTAAACGGCAGAAACATGCCAGGTTGGAAAGCCCGCATCGGTTATTTATCGCCCTCGGTCTTCGAAACGCCGTCGGATTGGGATTTGATCCTTCCCAAAGGGGTTGCGATCGTTGCCTCCGGACTCAATGTTCAGGCTCATACAGATAGTGAATTCAATAAAGCGATTGATGCGCTCAGCACAGGCTTAGCGATTTTTGCCGCGGAAGAATGCGATGCGATCCTGATGGGTGGAATTACCCTCGGTACGCAGCGCGGGTATGCCGCGGAGCAAGAAATTGTCGCAAGGCTGTCTGGCCAGATTGGCTTACCGGTAAGCACAGCGATGAGCGCCACAGTGGAAGCGCTTAAACATCTGAATGTCAGAACCACTGTGATCGCAACTGCTTACAAACAAACCATCAACCAGGCCGTCAGAAAATATTACCAGGACGGCGGCGTGGAGGTCGTCGATATCCAAGGTTTGGAAGTTTCCAAACCAGTGGATCAGGTTAAGTTGGCTGAGTACTCATCATACAAGGTAGCCCGCAGTCTCTACCAGCGTCACCCGACTGTCGACAGCTTACTGATCCAAGGCCGTTGGCGCTCAGTCGCCTACGTGCAGGAATTGGAAGATGATACCCAGAAGCCGGTGGTTTCGAGCACCGCCGCCTCGTTATGGTGGGTCTTACGAGCGCTGGGAATCAAAGCCCCGATCGCCGGATTCGGCAAACTACTGAACGGCTCATAAAACGAAACGGGCAGTGTGCCTAGAACCACTGCCCGTTTCGTTGGCGCCATCGCGTCATTGATTCTGATTTAAGCTCTCTACAATTACTGCCCGCGGTTTAACGGTTCACTCGGCTGACTCTCGTTTCGGCCGAAGTCAATGAAGAACTCGATACTGCTCTGGGGAAGCCCAACCTTCTGATTTACCCTTTCTCGGGTTCACCGCCATTTTGGCGCAGAATTTGAGGGCTTGATTCACGCAGCTCGATAATTGACATGGAGCCTAAACGAACTGCCGGTGCCCGCTGTTAGCGGGCGTGATTGGCCCGGTGGAGTATCTTCTCCCCGCATAAACCCTCCAACTAAAGAAGAGCTAAAACAGGCGCGCTCTGTCACGCTCTTCGCGCCCCCTAGCAGGGTGGGGCTAGAGAGTTCCCTATCGCCGATGATTATTCGTGTCAAGCTATTTTAAAATTTTTTTTTCGTCAGCCGTGGGCGCGCATTTCAGCAGACGTAAATGGCCCGACTCCCATGATTTGGTGCACCTCCCATTCGAGCAATTCAAAGGTGCAAAATCCGGCTGCAGTATACGGATCGGTGGCGGCGATCTGTTCTGCTTCCTGTTTCGACTCCGCACGAATGACGTAGACTCCGTACTTCCTGTCGGTAGTCGGTCCGGAAAACAAGATTCTTCCTGCATGATGCTGTTGCTTCATCCAGATCAGGTGCTGGTCAAGCGTGACCGTCCATTGGTCGCGCGGCTTCGTTGGCCGGCGCAAGACTAAATACCACATACGACCTCCTTTTTTCGTCGCTCAAAGTAAATCCGTGGCGATGCACTCACAGCTCGCGTATCACTGCAAAATATTTACCGACCGGCGGTTTTCTTTTCCTTCACTTCCAGGCCTTTTCGTATATAATACAGCCTATTTTTCTTTCCGCTTATATCGATCGAGGAGATATCATGCGACGAGTGCTGATTCGTTGGTTCGTCCTGTTTTTATGCACGACTTTGCCGTCCTCCGCTCACGCCCAGGACGCCGTTCGCGACCTGGTCGTAAAGATACACGCGATTCACCACAGCCCGGATCTGTTGCGGCCGTGGACGAAAAGCGCTCCCCGGCAGGTCAAAGGCTCGGGCGTTGTAATCAGCGGCAAACGGATCCTCACCAATGCTCATGTGGTCAAGTACGCCAGTCAAATTTACGTGCAGCCGAACCAGTCGGCTAGTTACATCCCGGCTCGCGTTGAAGCCATGACTCCCGGAATGGATCTCGCCGTCTTGAAGCTCGATGACGAAACTTTTTTTGAAAACCGCGGCTCCCTCCCGTTCGCTCAGGAGCTGCCGCGCGTGAAGGACGCCATTAACGTCTACGGCTACCCCACCGGCGGTACCGAACTTTCGGTCACTCAGGGGATCGTCTCGCGCATCGAGTACACAGATTATTATTATCAGGCGACTGGACTTCGCATCCAGGTCGATGCCGCTCTCAACTTTGGCAACAGCGGTGGACCCGCGGTATCGGATGGGAAATTGGTCGGGCTGGTGTTCAGCTTGATCCAAAATGCGCAAAATATCGGTTATCTCATTCCCGTGGAAGAGATTCAGCTCTTTCTAAACGACATCGCCGACGGTATGTACGACGGCAAACCGCAGTTCTACGACATCATTCAGACCGTAGAAAATGATGCTCTGCGCCAGAGACTCGGTTTACCGAAAGGCATCAATGGGGTCATGGTTGCTCAGCCCTACCGTGATAGCGCGGATTACCCGCTTCAGGAGTGGGATGTCATCACCAAGATCGGTGATATGCCGATCGATAGCGACGGTAAAGTGCCGATTCGGTATGATCTTCGGCTTTCGGCGTCTTACCTCGTCCAAAAGTATGCCCACAACGGCACCGTAGCGCTGACCGTTTATCGCGATGGCCGGCTCATCGATGTCAATTTGCCCGTGCTGCCTCAGCGCGAACTGGTCATCCCCTATTTGATGGATAAGAATCCCCGGTTTTTTATTTTCGGTCCATTCGTATTCGCCGCAACGACCCAAGACTATTTGGAGCGGCTCGGAAATCAACAACCACCGACGCTCGGGCACCGTCCAAGCCCTCTCGTCACGCGACGCTTCGATAAGCCTGCCTTCGAGAGTGAAGAACTCGTCGTCGTCGCTGCACCGCTCTTCCCTAGCCGGATCACCAAGGGATACGACGATCCCAACCGTTCAGTGGTGAGCGAAGTCAATGGAACGCCAGTAAAAAACCTTCGCCACCTGGTGGAACTCCTGCGCGACAGCCGTGATGAGCGCATTACCTTCAAATTTGCGAGCTCGGGTGTTCTAACGCATGAGACCATGGTCTTTAACCGCAAGGATCTGATTGAAACTACCAGCAAGATTCTCGAGGAAAATGGCATTCGTTACCCCTACTCTCCCGATTTACGCACACTCTGGGAAGCATCCGATCGAACCGGGCCGCAATCCGCTCAGGCAACGGCAACCTGTTGCGTGCCGATCCCGACGGCCAATTGAAGCAATGTCGCAGAAAATCGGTGCGCTGTTTTTCTTCTGTCTCTTGCTTATGATCGCTTTCGGACTGCTGAGTTTCGCCTCCGAGTTTTTTCTCGGCAAACCGCTCATAAAACTGGTTCGAGAATACTGGTTCCTCTTCTCTCGCAATAGCTGATCTGCTCGACCTCGCGCCGCTCTGCGTTGCTCGAAACGACGCCATCATATAGGATCGCCGCCATCGAGGAGAGATCCTATGCACGTACGAATTTTCACTTGGCTGGGCAGAGAGTTTGTTGAGCTCAGCGCTGAAGCAAAACCGGCTGGAAATGCCGCAACCGAGACGCAGGAGCTTTTTCAATCTTTCAACCACGAGCTCAACGCGCACGGTCTGTCGCTCGACCATACCGTGCGCTCGCGCCTGTGGGGGCGCGATCGTCGGAGCCGTGACTTAGGCAGCGTCGAACGGGTAAACATTCTTTCCGGCAAGGCGCGCTCGGCAAGCTCGAGCTATATCGCCCCGGCTCATTTTGATTCCGCCGCCAGCGTCGCGCTCGACCTGATCGCGATGCGACCCACGATATCCGGGGCGCAAAAGCGCGTCGTCGAATATGAGCCGCCGATCGCGCCCATTCGTTTTCTCGTCTATGATTCCGTCGTCGTCCTTTCCGGTGTAACCACGGTTTTGCCTAGTCTTGCAGAACAGTTCGACAACATTTTCCCGCGTATCACCGGGTCCCTTGCGGATGCGGGAAGTGCATGGGAAAAGGTCGCTCGTGTTTCGTTTTATCTGCACCGCAGTCAGAGCTTGGATCATTTAAAAGCGCTTTTTTCGCGTCATGTGTCGGTCAAAATCCCGCAGCTGGAATACTGCTTTGTCGACGGCTACTCGTCGGAAGGGAAATTCTGCGAGGTCGAAGTTACCGCCAGCGTTTGAGGAAGTGGCAAGCTGCGCTGTTGAAAACGTCCTAGCTCGCTTTGCACATTCGGCGTTACAGTCTTGTTGAGAATCAGAGAAACCATGAGACACAACGATTTTAAGGTCGCGATATTGGACGACTTCGAAAAGGTCGCCGACACTGTTCCGGCTTACGAAAAGCTCCGGCACCGCGCTCAGGTCGCGATCCTGCGTAAAAGGCTTGCGACCTCGGAGCAAATTATCGAAGCGCTACGGGATTTCGACGCCATACTGCTGATGCGCGAGCGAACTTCGCTCAGCGACAAAGAGTACGCTTACCTGCCGAAACTGAAGCTCATCTCACAAACCGGCCGCACGAGTAAGCACCTGGATATCGCGCACGCGACGCAACGCGGCATCGCAGTCAGCAGCACGCCACCCGAAAATGGTATTGTCACGACGGAATTGACCATCGGGTTGATTTTGGCGCTACTGCGGAAAATTCCTCAGGTCAATCTGCGCATGCGCGAGGAAGCCTGGCCGGCGATCGCGGGCAATTCCCTACAAGGCAAAACCGTTGGCGTTTTTGGCTTCGGCCGGATCGGCCGAGAGGTGGCAAGAATCATCGCGGCGTTTTCAAACACTTCCGTGCTCGGCCATTCGCGTTCGCTGACAGCAGCGCGTGCGGCCGAAGTCGGCGCCGAGTGCGTCGCTTTCGAAGATTTGCTGCGCGAGTCGGACATCATTACGGTGCACATTAATTTCAACGAGCAGACCCGGGGCGCCATTGGCGCCAAGGAATTTGCCATGATGAAGCGCGGCGCTTTGCTGGTGAATACTTCGCGTGGACCGATCGTCTCCGAGGCCGCAATGATCGCTGCCTTGGAATCCGGTCAGCTCGGTGGCGTCGGTCTCGACGTCTATGATATCGAGCCATTGCCGATGGATCACCCGCTGCGCCGCTTCGATAATGCCATCCTGATGTCGCATCGCGGCTATGCGACGGTGGAAGTGATGAGCGAACGGTACCAACAAGCGATGGAAAACATTTTGAACTATTTGGACGGCAAACCGCTGACCCTGATTAACCCGGATGTGCAACTTCGCGCGAGCAGTTAATTTTCACTGCTCGTGACCTACCAGCAGTGAGCCACTCCCGCCGTCAGCTGAGCGACCGAGAGCTCGCGCAGACCTCGGTGATTACCCTCGCGCACTATAACCACCACGCCGAGAGTTTTTGGCAAGGTACGCGCGATCACGATGTGAATCAGAATAGAAACGCTCTATTGAATAGCCTTCTCGGTCGGGCGCCGTTTCGCATCCTGGATTTCGGCTGCGGCCCCGGGCGCGATTTGAAGGTCTTTCGCGACTCGGGTCATGAAGCCATTGGCTTGGACGGCGCCGAGCGGTTCGTGGAGCTGGCGCGCAGCTACAGTGGCTGTGAAGTCTGGTGCCAGGATTTTTTGAAGCTCGATTTGCCGGCTGAATATTTCGATGGCGTCTTCGCCAATGCCTCGTTGTTTCACGTACCGAGTCAGGAGTTGCCGCGAATTCTTAAAGAGCTCTGGGCAACGCTGAGACCGGGCGGCGTTCTGTTCAGTTCCAACCCGCGCGGAGAAAACCAAGAAGGCTGGAGTGGAGAGCGCTACGGCTGTTATTACGATCTCGCGCGCTGGCGCGAGCTTGTCACTGGCGCCGGTTTCGTGGAACTCGATCACTACTATCGGCCGCCAGGGCTGCCGCGCGACCAACAGCCCTGGCTGGCTTCGGTATGGCGCAAATGAGACCAGCGCTGGCTCAGTGCCTACGACGAAGCTGATTTCGATATCGCGCCACGCTGTTTTCTCGTCTCCCGCCTACTCCACCGACGACAATTGACATGCGCGCTGGCTATCGACTAAGGTAGCCGAAGCAGGCAGAACCGTTCGCGGGAACGACCAAGGAGGACCGACAATGGCAATCGCAAGCGAACTGATTATCTCTTCGGATTCGCATGTCATGGAGCCCGTGGATCTATGGAAAAAAGGCGTGCCTGAACAATTTCGTGAAGCGGCACCGCTTTTTCCCCCTCATCAGGTGGGCGAAGGTTTCCAGCAGCATGCCGGCGGTTGGGATCCGCGCGCCCGCATCAAAGAAATGGAAGCCGATGGGCTCAGTGCGGAAGTGCTCTATCCGACTTTGATGCTCGATCTCTTCGCGCTCGATGATGCCCGCCTCCAGGAGGCCTGTTTTCGCGTTTATAACGACTGGTTAATCGAATACTGCAGCGTCAACACCGATCGACTGATCGGGATCCCCGCGATTCCGGTGTACGACGTCGAGCAAGGCATCAAAGAGCTCGAACGCTGTCACAAAGCCGGTTTGAAGGGCGCGATCATCTGGCAGGCACCCCATCCGGATTTACCTTTCCGTTCCAGCCACTATGACAAGTTTTGGTCGGCGTGCGAAGAACTTGACGCGCCGGTAAGCCTCCACATATTGACGGGGCACAGCTACAACAAGGACAAAAACAGAAAGGGCGTCGAGCGCTACCGCGGCAGTGTCAATCTCAAATTGATGGACATCGCCAATGGGCTGTTTGAAATTATTTTTTACGGCATTCTCGAGCGCCACCCCAAACTCAAGATCGTGTCGGTAGAAAACGAGAGCGGCTGGATGCCCTGGATGTTTCAGCAGTGGGATTATTATTACAATCGCTTCAAAAAGCAGAATCCGCCGCCGATCACGCGCGATCCGAGCAGCTTCGTCAAGGACCAAATTTTTGCTTGTTTCTTCAACGATCATGTATGCGGCGAGAATTTGAAGTTCTGGGGTCAAGACAACATTATGTGGTCGAACGATTTTCCGCACCCGAATTCCACCTGGCCCAACTCGCTTAAGATCATCGAGCGCGACCTCGGCCATTTACCGCCGGAGATTCAGCAGAAAGTCGTGTCTGGCAACGTTTGCCGTCTGTACGACATCGACGCATCGAAGTTGCCGCGCGTGGAGAAACAAGCCGCCTAGACATCGATTTCCACTAAAAACGAAGGGCACGGCGATCCGAAATACTTTCTCACGACCTCGTGCCGCGTCGTATTTTCGCAGTAAGCTAAAATGACAGGATATTCCCTGAAAAGTTTCATAGAAGAGTTGGATCGCATCACGCGAACCGAAACTTCGCAAGAAAAAATCGTCGGCGCGGCAAAACCTTTGCTCGAGCGGCTCGTCCGCCATCCCGGCTGGCTCGACCCAAAATACAAAAAGCGCGGCGCGACGGCGTACGGGCGCTACATGCTCCATCGCGCTCCTCGCTTCAACGTCTCCTCGGTGGTTTGGGGACCGGGCGATAGCGCCAAGGCGCACAATCACGATACCTGGGGCATGGTCGGCGTCATTGAGAATGAAATTCAGGAGACACGTTTTCGCAGAACGGATGACGGCTCGCAAAGCGACCATGCCGATCTCGAGACCATCGCAGTGTTACGAAATCAGGCGGGAATGGTCTCTTGTTTGATATCCCCGAACGACGATATCCACGAGATGAACAACGTAACCAATCGCGATACCGTCGAAATTCACGTCTACGGTAAAGATCTGACGGACATGCCCCGACTACGGTTCGATGTCGCAAACAAGGCCGTCAAACCCTTCGCCAGCCCCAAGTACGACAACTGCTGACTTGCCGAGCGACTCGAGGTCCGGGTTTCGCGGCATCCGGCATTGCTTTCATAATAATCAGAAATGACAGCCCTAGTATCCGGCTCATAGCCCCGTTATGCATCCTTTGTTAGGTTGACCTCCCAATCCAGATAACGCTGCATGTCTTCCTTGCTGCCGCGAATAGATGGCGACAATACGACATCATCGGGTTCGAGCAGCCGGCGATCAAGTCCAGCCTCCGTGGGAAAACCCGCTGCCGACCACGCGCGTACGCCGCCGCTCAACACGGCACAGTCGAGATAACCGATTCGTTCTAGTGCGCGCGCCGCAAAGGTCGACTGCGCACCATCGCTGCATGTGAGAACAATCGCTTGTCGGCGATCGGGAAATCTTTCGGGGATCATGATCTCAAGCCAGCCTCGCGATATCCACTTTGCTCCTGGGATATGAGCCGCTTCGTAATCGAGGCTCGTACCGACATCGAGGATCAGCATCGCCGATTGTTGAATTCTCCGCGCCAGCTCCTCCGGCCCTAGAAAATGGGCGTTCCGTTTCGCGGTTGCAAAACCCAGCGGTTCATCTTGCCGAATGTCGTGATCAAGCCGCGCCCCGCTTTCCGCCCAAGCGCGCAAGCCGCCCTGCAATACAAAAACCTTCGGAAATCCCATTTGACGATACCAGTAGGCCGCCATGACCGCCCGGGCCGACTCATCACTGATGAAAAAAATCTCGGCATTCCGAACCGCGACAACATCATCGGCACGCTGCACGGCTTGCCCGCCCGGCAGATTGATAGACCCGGCAATGTGCCCGGCTTTATATTCCGCTTGCGAGCGCACGTCGATGGCATAGCTTACCCTATCGGTTTGGTTCGCCGCTGCCGCTGCAAGCTCCTGAGGCGAGATCCATGCAATGTTCTCTTCTGCAGCGAGCGCAAGTGCCCGCGAAACGGCCGCCGCGCGACTCTGCTCTGGTGGGTGGCTTGTGCTTCGAGCTGGATTTTTTTCAAGCTCGAAGCCTGACAACACCCAACCCATGGTTCCGTTTTTAAGCGCGCGCACATTGGCCAGCCCTAAGCGCCGCAACGCGGCAGTCCCGATAATGCTCCGCGTCCGCCCGGCGCAATTTACGATCACTGGCGTATTCGATTGCTTCAGTTCATCGAGCCACAAAATGAGATCGCCGCCGGGAACGTTCACGGCACCGGGAATACAGAATCGGCCATACTCTTCGGGAGTGCGTACATCGAGAATCCGTAATGGCTCATCTTGATTTTTTAGCCGGTGCAGTTCATCGGCGGAAATCTCGGGGATATTTCGCTCGTGGTGGACTTGCTCGCCAAAAGCTTTGCTCGGGACGTTAACACCGCTCACGGTTGGCCGGTCCTCGTTACACCAATCCGCAATACCTCCGCGCAGAATTGCAACGCTCCGATAAGCCAGTTCCGTCAGAGTCTCCGCCGCGAACGACGCCCTCTCCTCGGCTTGATCATAAATGCATATGGGAACACCGGGGTTGGGCACCAGTTGGCTGACGCTAAATTCGATTTGGCTGCGCGGTAACGATGTCGCCCCGGGGATTTGGCACCGGTTGTATTCACCGCGCTCTCGGACATCGAAAACGGCGAAGAGGGTGTTGGAATGCATCAACTCTGCAAGTTCTTTGGATGAAACGTATTTATGCCCGCCCATACTTGAACTCATAGCGTAATCTGGTCTACTTATGCCAGCGACCAGTCCAACCCTACGGAGGAAAAATGTCCGCAATTCATGAACGATTCAGCGGTCTGTTTGTTCCGCACGTGACGCCGTTCCGTGATGACGGCTCTCTCGACCTGGAAAGCCTTACCCGTTTGACGCAATATTTTGCCGGCATTCGAAATGTTGCCGGCTTGGTTTCCTGCGCCCGCATCGGCGAGAGCCCGGTGCTGAGCCTGGAAGAAAAACGCCGCGTTTATGAAATCTCCGGCAACGCCATGCGTGAGGCGGGCAAAGCGCATATCGCCGCGATCGCGCCGCAATCGACCGATGAAGCGGTCGCTCTGATGCGCGATCTCGAGAGCTTGCCTGTCGACGGCGTGATGATTTTTCCGCCGCTGCTTTTTGCCTGGGGCAAAGTCGATCCCAACCTGAAGGTGCGCTTTTTCGAGGACCTGGCGCGTGAAACGAAATTGCCCGTAGTCTTGTTTCAAATCCCCGTGAAAAGCTACTACTATGACGCCGAGACGATCTGCCGGATCGCGCGAATCGAAAATGTCGTTGCCTTTAAAGAAGCCTCTTTCGACATCGAATTATTCACTCAGACCGTGAACGCGCTCAAGCGCGATCATGCCGTCATGCGCGTTCTCACCGGTAACGACCGCTTTGTCGCCGAGAGCTACAGACTGGGCGCCAACGGCGCGCTCATCGGCGTTGCCAATATCGCGACAGAGAAATGGGGCGCCATGGATGTTGCCGGGCGCGCCGGTAAATTCGACGCAGCGGCGGCGCTGCAAAACGAGCTCGCTTCCGTAAAGGAGTTGGTTTTTAGCGAACCTATTGTCGAAGCAGTCGCGCGGATCAAGATCGTCCTACAACATGAGGGCCTGATCAGAACCGCTAAAGTGCGCCGCCCGCAGCTCGGCATATCGGACGGTGAGAAAATACAGCTTCTCGACAGCTATGCGGCATTGAAACGAAACGAATTCCGCCCAAACAATCGCCGCCAAGCGGTCGCCTAAGATATTTGCTCAGCGCGCGTTGGGATCGAACCTTACCCGTCCTCTCCAGATACTCGACGCGCTTGTGGATGTCTAACTCGATTTCCGGTCCGCCGACTATATCGGCGCAGCGCGACAAGCACGAGTCCGCACGGCGGCGTAGTAGGTGTGGAATTCGCCGGTCGTCAAGGATTCACGGTCGTCGGAAGCTTCTTGAGTGCATTAGCTGAACTCCTCGCGAGGCCGCGCGGGACTCGCGAACGCGAACAGCATCACGGTGACGGTCAGCAAGACAAGGGCGCTGGCGGCGAGTGACCAGTGCACGCCGATCAACCCGCCCAAAACGCCGACGGTCAAACCACTGAACGCTTTCAGGCCCATGCTCGCCATCGCGAAGAGGCCGATGAGCCGGCCGCGAAGCTGGGGCGGCGAGAGCAGCTGAACAATGGTCTGGCCCATCGATGAAAATGTAAGATTCAACACGCCGGCGACGAAGAGCAGCGCCAAGGAAAGATAATAGTTCTGGGACAGCGCGAAGCCGGTAATGGCCACGCACCAGAGAATTGCGCTGATGATCGCGGTTTGCACGCGCGGCGGCAGCCAGCCTCGCCCTTCAAGTAAAAAGCCGCCAATTACTGCGCCGGCAGCATTGGCGCCCAGCAGGGCGCTGTAAGCAAAATCCGCCTTCTCCGTGCCGAGATCGTGCGCAAATTCCGGCATGGTCGCTTGAAACGCCGTTCCGACAAAGAACGACACGCAACCGGCGAGCACAACCATGGTGATAATCGGCCGGTTGCCGGAAACTTCTCGGACCACCGCAAAGGCGTCGCCCAAGCCCAACGCGCGTCGCGCGGGCCCCGCACCCTCGCGGCTGTGACCGGTGTACGGCACGGTCAGCAACCAAATCGTCAATGGCAAATAGATCAGCGTGTTTACGACTAGACCCACCGGCGGGCTCAAGAACAGCATTAAGCCGCCGCCCACCGCAGGTCCAAAAAGAACTCCCAATTGGCGGCTCGTCGAGTTGAGCCGAACCGCGCTCTGCAGTTGCTCCGTGCCAACAATATCGTGAATCAGTAATTGGCTGCCCGGTCCCCAGAGCACTCCCGCCATCCCATGGATCACGAGAAGGACGCAGGCATGCCAGACTTGAATCGTATCGGTAAAAAATAGAAACGCCCACGCTGCGGAAACCGCCATGTACATGATTTGCGCAAGTTGAATCACTTTCCGGCAGTCGTAGCGATCCGCGAGTGCGCCGAAGTAGACGGCAAACAACAAAAATGGGGTCCAGTGGCTGAGCACCGCAAATCCGGCCAGTACGGGCGATTTGAATTTTTCGTAAAGTAGCCAGTAACTGATCACGTGCTCGATATTGTCTGCCATCATGGCAAGCATGGTGGCAAAAAAATAAGCCCGAAAGTCTTTGTGATGCAGCGCCGCGAAGGCGATCGTCTTGGGGTTTGTCGTAGAGACGGTGTTGCTCGAGATCAATATCGGCTCCCAACTTTTTATGATTAATCGCCGACAGTAACCAATCCCATTCGCCGACGCAAACTGACTCATTCCCAGCTAAGACTGGGAATGAGTCATCCCGAGCAAAGCGAGGGATCTTTCCGAGCAAAGCGAGGCATCTTTTCCGGGGAGTCTTGCGGTCGCGCGCCGTCCACAACCCACGGTCATGCTGAGTGAGGGAAGCATCTCTCTTATCGGCCAGATTACGAGGCGAGGTTCTTCGCCTTCGGCTCAGAATGACAGTTGCGATCCGGCGCCGTTTTCAGCCCAGCTCTTCGGCGCGCTGCCTATGTGACGCGAAGGTCAATAGCGCCATGGTGACCGCCAACAGAATCATCGAGCTTAGCGCGAGCGACCAATGAATGCCGATGAGCCCGCCGACGACGCCAATCGTGAAACCGCTGAACGCGCGCAATCCATAAGCGGCCATCGAAAAAAGACCGATGAGCCGACCGCGCAAAGCCAACGGCGCCTCCAATTGGACGATTGTCTGAGCAATTGAATAGAACGAGAGGTTTAGCGCCCCTGCCACAAACAGCAGCAAGAGCGACAGCGGATAGC
>JBIOXP010000436.1:0-7202 GCA_044869705.1 Binatia bacterium
TTTGGCAAAGGGTCGGGCGGCGAAATGATCGGCCGCGGCGAAGCAGGACCAGAGATCACGGACAATAAGCTGCCGGTTTTTTGGGAAGTGGGAATGGGGACCGCGGAGGTTGCCATCGATCATGAGACGGGCGCGGTCAAGCTTAAACGATTTATTTCCGTAGCGGACGTGGGAAAAGCGATTCATCCCGAACATTGCATTGCTCAAGAGGAGGGCGCGGCGATGCAGGGAATCGGCCATACTTTTTTCGAAGAGTTGGTTTATGACAATGGCCAGCTTGTGAATCCGAATTTGGTCGATTACCGGGTCCCCACGTTCGATGAAATACCGGAAGAGTTTCATACGGTGCTCGTGGAGAATGGCGATGGCCCGGGACCCTTTGGGGTACGCGGCATGGCCGAAGGCGGCATTCTTTCGGTCGCTCCCTCGGTCTGTAACGCGATCGATCGTGCCACCGGCGTGCGCATCAAAGATCTACCGCTAACACCCGAACGGGTTTGGCGCGCGCTTAGGGACGGGGAGGATACGTCTCAGGCAATCGCAAGTGCATTCGGAAAGTGACAGTGAAAGAGACAAAATCCGCGCGGAAACTGGAGAGCTTTCAAATCCACCCTGCGACCAAGGCTGACGTGCCGGTGATCCTTGCCTTTATCAAGAAGCTGGCCGACTACGAGCGACTCGCGCACGAAGTCAGCGCGACCGAACAAGGTCTACGGGAAACGCTCTTCGGGCGGCGCCGCACTGCCGAAGTCGCAATCGGCTACTTCAAGCGACAACCGGTTTGCTTTACGCTTTTCTTCCATAATTATTCGACGTTCCTCGGTCGGCCGGGAATTTATATCGAAGATCTCTATGTGGATGAGGCGTTTCGTCGCCGGGGCTTTGGCAGCGCGCTACTTCGTTATGTTGCCGGAATAGCGGTCGAGCGGCAGTGCGGCCGATTAGAGTGGTCGGTGCTCGACTGGAACGAGCCGGCGATCCAATTTTATGAAAAGCTCGGCGCGGCGGGGATGCGGGAATGGACAGTGTTTCGATTGACCGGAGATAAATTGACCGAGCTCGCGGACGGCTGATTTCCGCTAGCTTGCAGCACAGAGGATCCTTGCGATCTCATTCGGTTTCGAACGGCACCGTTATGTTAATTTCGGTGCCTTGGTTTGGCGCGGTTGTGACGGTAATATCGCCGCCAATCTTGCTCACTCGTTCGCGCATTCCCTTCAATCCGTAATGGCTGGTTCCCTCCGTTCGTGCCGGGTCGTAGCCTACGCCGTTATCACGCAACGCCGCCTCACAGCCCCCGGCGGTCTTTCTCAGGGCAAGGTGCAATTCTGTGGCCCGTGAATGGCGCACTGCGTTGAGAATGCCTTCGCGCAAGGTGAAATAGAGCTCCTTCTCGACATCGCGGGGCAGCTTATCGGCACCTATGGAACAGCAAAAATCCAGCTTGAAGCCGCTGCGCGCGCAAAAAATTTCCAGTTCTTGTTTGAGGCGCCGTTCGAGGGAACCGGCCTGCAGATCCTCGGTACTTTGATTCTCCGTTAGCAAATTGCGGATTTCAGTAATCGCTTTATCGACATTGTCTTCGATATTTTGCAGCTCGAGTTCGACAGCCTTGCGATTGCCAAGAAGCTGCTGGCGGCAGGTTTCGGCGCGCATCTTCACGGTCGCGAGAGATTGCAGAACGCGATCGTGCAGTTCCCGGGAGATTCGTAGCCGTTCCTGCTTTACAACCTCCGGGATCTCGGGGTCTAATTTGGCGGGAGGGTTTTCCACCGATGCATCACTGTTGGAGTCGTCGAACTTCATGCGCATACGCCAAAAGACGCTGAGTTCGAAACATCATCCACATCATCCGCCAAGGTGGCGGCTTAAGAACTCGAGAGTTCTTGGCCAGGACGCCTCGTCCGCATCGCGCCGATAACTCTCCTTGGTGCTGTCCATAAAAGCGTGGCCCGCGTTGGCGTACGAGTAAAACTCATGGGGCTTATTGAACTTAGCGAGCTCGGCGTCAAGCTTGCCGACATCCTGCGGTGATGGGTTTGCATCGTCCGCGCCGAAATGACCTTGCAAGGGGCAATGAATCGCCGCGCTGCGTTCGAAGGGTGAAGGGAGGTCGCGCCCCCAGGCGCGAAAAGTATTACCGGGATAATACGCGACCGCGGCTTTGAACTCCGGTATGGCCGCCGCCGCTAAATAAACGATTCTGCCGCCCATGCAAAAACCAATGATGCCGATGCGCTTATTATCAGCAGCGCTGTGACTCTGCAAATAGCCCACCGCCGCATTCAGATCATTGACAATTCGCCGGTCGCTGAGTCGCGACCGTCGAGTGACGAAATCATCTTTGCAATCCGGTCCGTCGCGGTGGTAGAGGTCCGGTGCCGCGGCCAGGTAACCTGCGCTGGCGAGCCGGCGGGTGATTTCCTGGATGAAATCATCGACGCCGCCCTGGTGCTGCATGACCACGAGCGCTGGAAACGGTCCGGCGCCATCGGGCAAGCTGACATTTAGCCGCATGACGCTGCCATCCGACTCTATTTGCTGCCAATTCGACACCATTGCGAACCTCTTCGACTCGCTGCGTAACGCAGGTGGTTGATCAAGTCAAACGACCGGTAATCGGTCGTCCAGTAGGCGGAGAATCGATCTTAAGTTGTCGATTCGCGGCGGACTGAAACCGTTTACTTCATGCTCACGATCAATGAGAACGGCCCGCAGGCCAGCCTGATCGGCACCCTGCAAGTCGCAGATTTCGTTATCACCGACGTGAAGCGCTTCCGTGGGCTTCAAGCCGTGCTGACGTAAGGCGGCATGAAAGATTTGCGCATCCGGTTTAGCATAGCCGACGCGACTGGATAAAAAAACCTCGTCGAATAACGGCCGGACGCCTAAACCAGCGAGAATCCCGATCAGGCGCGAATCGAAATTCGAAATGACGTCGAGGATCAAACCGCGACGTTTCAGTTCGAGCAGCGTGTCCAACGCTTCGGGATAAAGCACCCACGCTTGATGCGAAGCGAAATAGTCGAAGAGGTCGGTGAAATAGGCTTCGAAATTCTCGAAAGGTGCCCACGGGCGAAAAACTTCACTGACCAGATTTTTCCACCAGTGGCGCTCGAGCCGGCAAATACTTTCTTCAGCCGTGCCGGGAAACGCCAGCCTCGGTGCGGCGGCAAAGCATACTCGGAACCGGTCCGAGATCTCGGCAGGTGAAACCGTCTGGCCATGTTGCGCGGCCATGCGCGCGTAAGTTTCTCCTACCTTCGCGCGTGTTCGCATCAGCGTTCCGGCGGCATCGAAGAAAACTGCTTTGATGGTCATGATTTGACTCCGAGCTGGGAAATGGACTCGGAGCTAGAGATCTGGCTAAGAAAAAACTGACTAACCCAAACTAGCTGCAATTGCAAGAAAGTTACCATCGTTTATAATTTAATCGATGTTGCGGACAGATGCGTTGATTCTTGTCGATGTGCAGAATGATTTCTGCCCGGGGGGAGCGCTCGCCGTCGAAAACGGTGATGCCGTCGTGCCAGTACTAAACCGATATATCGAGCGATTTGCCGATCGGCGGTTGCCGATCTTTGCGACGCGCGACTGGCATCCGATTAAGACCACACATTTTAAAGCTTACGGCGGACTCTGGCCGGTGCACTGCGTACAAGGAACTCAGGGCGCTGAGTTCCATCCTGATTTAAAGCTCACAGCAGAAATCACCATCGTCTCTGCCGGTATGGGAGCCGACGAAGACGGCTACTCCGGCTTTCTCGGCCGGGATAGCACCGGAAGGCTGTTGGCGGCTCTATTGCGCGATCGCGGTGTCGATCGGCTCTTTATCGGTGGATTGGCCACCGATTATTGCGTTAAACATACGGTGTTGGACGGCATCCGAGAAGGTTTTCAAGTGATGCTGATCGGTGATGGAGTTCGCGGCGTTAATTTGAACCCCGGCGATTCCGAGCAGGCCATCAAAGAGATGACGGCTGCCGGCGCCATTGTCGTTCGGGGAAATGATGCTTTGGATTTGGACGGATAGAATCCCGCCTGTTTCGCGCTCCATGCGCGCCGACAGTTGCCTCTACTTTAGTGATGTTGTCTGATACAATATTTCTAGAGGTACAGTGTGACTGTGGTTCAGTACAGAGAAGAATTGGCCGTCGCGGAAACCGCGGCTCGTAAGGCGGCGTCTGTGGTGATGGGCCTTTTCAAAGGCAAATTCGATGTTCATGAAAAGAGTAAAAACAATCCTGTAACCACCGCAGATCTCGAAGCAAACCGGATTATCCGGGAAATAATCAAGAAAGCTTTTCCGGGCGATGGTTGGCTTTCCGAGGAAGATCAAGACAATCGAGATCGGTTGTCCCGATCACGGATCTGGATTGTCGATCCTATCGACGGCACGAAGGAGTTTATCGAAGGCGTTTCGGAATTTGCCATCTCGATCGCATTTGTTGTTGAAGGTCGGCCGCGAATTGCGATTGTCCACAATCCGGCCGAACGCCGTTTTTACAGAGCCGCGTCCGGTCAGGGCGCTTATTTGAACGATCAGCCGATCCGGATCGGTCCACGCGAGCAGGTCGAGGGCGCTTTGTTGCTGGTCAGCCGCTCGGAGCCGCAGAAAAGGTTTCAAGTTTTTGTCGACCATTGCGGTATCAAACGGGTCGGTAGTATCGCAAACCGCCTGGCCAAGGTGGCTGCGGGTGATGGCGACGCGACGATTACCTTCCGCAATATTCATGAATGGGATATCTGTGCGGGTGTGCTCATGGTCGAAGAAGCCGGTGGCACCGTGGTCGACGGCGACGGCCATGGCATGACTTTTAACCGGGAGCTGCCGACCCATCGTGGCGTCATCGCCGCGAATGCGTCTCTGACCGCTGGGTTGCAGGGGCTATGGAATGAAGCGATGACTGAGAAGAAGCAGGCCAGAGGCGATTCGTAAGCCGGAAAGTTATCATGCGGAGGTGTATTTACTGCGGTGCGTCTTCGGGATTCATCGGCCGAGTGTGCGCCGAGTGCAAAAAACTGTTGGCCCGGGTTCAAGAGTTGCGTGGCCACGTCGGCTACGGACAATTTCTCGATGGGCTGGAAGAGACCGGCGTGCCGCGCGATAAGATTCTGCGCTTTCTCGCCGCCGATCCGGACGGCAAGGGCAGCATTCAAGATCAGGTGACCGCCGAAATGACCAGCGAGCTGATGAAAGTGATGGGCATTTCGGGACGGCAAAGCGCGCAGGAAGTGAAACGCATTCGGGACACCCTGGACGATGAGTCCGAATAGGGTTTGCGCGTTCGATGGCCGCCACGATCTACCTGTCGCTGATCTTTTTGACACTCTATCTGATCGGTCTGGCGCTTCAGCGCTGGTGCTTGCGCCGCGATCGGGCCAGGATGGCTGCGGAAAGCCGCCCGGGTGGGAGGGTGATCGCGCGAGTGGAGGACATCTCACCCGGATCGGTAAAGAAATTCTGGCTGATCTGCCAAAAATATCGATTCGATGGATTTTTGGTCAATGACCGAGGTCGTTTTCATGCCTACGTCAACCGCTGTCGTCACATGCCCACGCCTCTAGACTTCGTGCGCGATGAGTTCCTCAGCGAGGACGGCCAGTTTTTGCGCTGCTACACGCACGGGGCGCTTTACGAATTTGGCACCGGAATTTGTATCGACGGTCCATGCAAAGGCGAGTCGCTATATCGCCTGCCGGTGCGGGTCGACCGCGGTGAAGTTCTGGTTGGCTGTCCGGACGGCGATTTACGCCATCTTGCCGACTGAGGAGTAACGCATGAAAGCGGATATCTCAACGGGCAAATTTATCGCGCTGGTGGGAGAAATCGCGCACGGCAAAAGTAAAAAATTTACTTTGCGCCGCGGTCAGCGCGATCTCGAGGGGCTGCTGGTCAATTTCGAAGGCAATCATTTCGCTTACATTAACCGATGTCCTCATACGGGAATTACCCTTGACTGGGTCAACAACCAGTTCTTCAGCTCCGACACTCGTTATCTGATGTGCGCGACGCACGGCGCCGTCTTCGAGCCGCCGACGGGAGAATGCGTTTGGGGGCCTTGTTTCGGATTGTCATTGCAGAGCGTTCCTATCGAGGTTAAAGCGGGACGGATTTATGCGCGCCTGCCGGGCGCGACCGACTGAATATCTCGAGCGATGCCAGGAGCCTCGGGGGAGACTGCCATGGGTGACTGTCTGTTCTGCGCGATTGTCGAGGGCGCGGCTAAAACGAACATTGTTTACCAGGACGAGCGGGTGGTTGCGTTCAAGGACATCCGACCGCGGGCGCCGGTTCACTTTCTGATCATTCCTCGCAAGCACCTGGCTGGCCTGCTCGACATTGAACCGGACGATTCCGAGCTCATCGGCGAGATTTTTCAAGTTGCCGCCCGGCTGGCTCGAGAGCACGGTATCAGCGAAAGCGGTTTTCGCGTGGTTGTCAACTCCGGGCCGGACGCAGGGCAAAGCGTTTTTCATCTGCATTATCATCTGATCGGCGGACGGCAGATGAGTTGGCCGCCGGGCTAATTCGAACAAAGTTCTGAGTATCTGAAAACGGAGGGCAGCATGGCGGCTGACGAATGGCAAAGTGCGACCAGCAATATGGCGATAGAGCAGTTCGATATCGCAGCACGCAAGCTGGCCGTCGATCCAAATGTTGCGCGCCGCTTGCGCCGTCCGGATCGGGCATTGATCGTTAGTGTGCCGACGCGAATGGATGACGGCGGAGTCAAAGTTTTTACCGGCTATCGCGTACAGCACAACGATGTCTTGGGTCCGTTCAAGGGCGGTATCCGCTATCATCCCGCCGTCAATCTCGGGGAAGTTGCCGCGCTCGCGATGTGGATGACATGGAAGTGCTCGCTGGTCGGCCTGCCGTTGGGAGGAGCAAAAGGCGGAATCTCTTGCGATCCGGCAGAGCTGTCGCGCCACGAGTTACAATCGATGACGCGCCGCTTCACTGCCGAAATTATTAACGTGATCGGCCCGGAGGTCGACGTACCGGCGCCGGATATGGGCACCGGCGAGCAGGTGATGGCATGGATCATGGACACCTATTCGCAGCATAAGGGACATGCGGTGCCTGAGATCGTGACGGGAAAGCCGGTGGCGATCGGCGGCACTCTGGGCCGGCGGGAGGCGACCGGCCGCGGTGTTGTGTACATGATTATCGAAGCCGCCAAGCATCTAAAAATCGA
>JBIOXP010000437.1:0-8353 GCA_044869705.1 Binatia bacterium
TCGATCATCATCTCCGGCCGCGCCAGTTCTTTTATGCCGATCAGCGCGCTCGCAGGATAACGGTCTTCCTGGAAGAATTCTTTTCTTAGCTGAGTAAAACGCGTGCCATCGGCCATGTCGGTGACAAAGACCGTCATGGTGACGATGTCGTCGAGCCTGCCGCCGGTCGCCTGGAGTGTTTTACGCATCCGTTCGAAAGCGACCCGGACTTGGCTGTCGAAGTCGCCCGGATAAACTTCGCCACGGTCGTCCTGGTAGCCGGTCTGTCCCGCCATGTAAATGGTTGTGCCGCCGGTTACTTTTACGGCGGGCGAGTAGGCGCGCTCACGCTGGCGCGCGTCAGGTTTGGAATATTCTCTTCGCGTCATAATGACCTCTCATTTCAAAAATATTTTTTGCAATTCTTGAGTTCTTTTCTTGAACTCCGTGGCATCAAAATCGTCCATCTCCACGGCTTGGATCTTATCTGCACGCGGGAGCGGCGGATAAATCCCTTTGCGGTTTACGAACTCGCCCATCTTGGCGAGAATACGCATGCTCTCATCGCTAAGGAAAAAGTCGATGAACGCCTTGGCGCCATTCGGGTGATTGGGTTTTTTGCTGAGCGCAAGGTATTGGCCTGTGCTCAGCATCTTGCCAAGCCGCACGTAATCGACCGGGGCGCCCTTATCCGCGTATGTGACAGTGTAGCGGATTAAGCTGATGGCAATCGGTGTTTCGCCGGTGGATACTCGCTCGGCGGCTGGCGCGAAGGATTCCACCATGAACGGCTTGCTCGCGCCGAGATCCTGGATGAACCGATCGGCTTTTTCTTTACCCATGATCTTGTACAGGCTTGCCAGCCACTGGAGAGTGGTGGTGTGCTGGGTGGGATCCGGCATCACGATCTTGCCCTTGTATTTGGGATTGAGCAGATCTTCGAGCGATTTCGGCGCGTCGGCAGCGCTCACCGAATCTTTGTTGTAGACGATGCCGACGGGTGTATTGCGATAAATCGGACCGACTTCCGAATCGACGACTTCTTTAGGAAAAGCTTTCGCGGCGGGCGAGAGGTACGTGGCGAAAAGCCCCTCCTTTTTCATCACGTGAATGGCGCCGCTATTGTTGACCATGACATCGAAAACGGATTTTCCAGCGCGCAGCTCGGCGAGCGCGCGGTCCATCACTTTAGTGGCCGAAGCGCGCCAGTATTCTACATTTAAACCGGTTCTCTGCCTGAACGCCTCTACAATCGGCTCCACGGTATTCGATTCGAGGGAGCCGTAGGCGATAATCGCGCCGGATTCTTTCTTGGCCGCCGCGATCAGTTTCGCATCCTGCGCCATCGCGCTGAATGAAACGAAGAAGCTCACGAATAGACCGAGTGCCACGTGGCGAATCATCAATGCCTCCGCTTGAGGGTGCGCTACGACGAGCTGACTCATGAGTTTACGCTTTGCCTAGAGACGATGAAATGTCACGGGAAACATTCCTCGCTGCGGCTCGGAATGACGATCCCGTCATCTCGAACGACGTGAGAGATCTTTCTCTATTCCTGTTGCAGAACACGTCACGAAGGAGACCTAAAATCGCCCTTCCGAACTTCGTGCTCTTCGTGCCTTAATGGTAAAAAAATGATTCGTCTACATGCGAATCAGATTTAACGCGTTGTCTTCAAGAATCAGCTTTTTCTGTCTGGGCGAAATGTCCGGACGCTCGCGAATACCGCTCACGGTTTTTGGAAACGTGGAATCGAAATGAGGATAATCGGTGGCCATGAGAACGTGAGTCTCCCCCACTTCGGCCAGCGCCATTGGCAACCACTTCTCATCGGCTTCGCAGGTGACGTAGCAGTTTCGCTTCACGTACTCCGACGGCAGCATGCTCAACTGGGGACACATGCCGGCATTCTTGATGACCTCGTAATCATCGTCCATCCGGTGCATCCAAAATACCAGAAACTCTGCGGTGACTTCGAAAAAGACAACCTTCAGTCTCGGAAACTTTTCGAAGACGCCGCCGAGAACCATAGCGACCAGAGGCGCCACGCAGTTGAGCGGCCGCCCGAGAATATGCATTGGAAAAAAATGATTTTGGCGGTTGATCAATGTTCCGATGTCGCCGAGCGTGCTCGGATGACAGAAAAGCGGCACGTCGAGTTCCTGCGCCGTCTGGTAAAACGGAAAAAAAACCGGGTCGTCCATCTGTTTGTCTTTGGTATAACTCACCAGATGGGCGGCTTTGCATCCCAATTCTTCAACTGAACGCCGCAGCTCGTTCGGCATCTCCTCCGGGCAGCCTGCGGAAATCATCGCAACCGGAGACAAGCGATCCCGGTGTCCACCGACGAGTTGGTGCGCCCAGTTATTGTAGCAACGGGCAAGCGCCGCCCCCAGAGCGCCGGGATTCTGTGACGGTATCTCGATCTGAGTGGGAAAGATCAATTGAAAGTCGATCCCTTCACGGGCATTGTCCTTCAGCCGATATTCCATATCGTAACCGCCCTGCTGCCAGCGCATGACTTCGTTGCCGCGCTGGTTCGCTTCCGGATTGTAGAAAACCTGATGGGTGACCGGCTTTTTGAAATTGGCATTGGCGACGGGATCTTCCATCGGCGAAAGATTATGTTCGAAGCGCGAGTAAAAATGCTTTCCATCGCCGATGCGGCGCGGTGAATATCTCGCGAACGGTTCAGGCAATTGATATATTTCGTCGAGCAACCAGCCATCTCTTAGGTGGGAGTCCAGATCGATAATCGCCATAACGATTTTGTCCTTTCTGGGTGTCTTATCGGGCGTCGTTCGAGAGTGCTTGGCTGTTTGGAAAGTAGTACAGGTGGCTCCACCAAGCAAGCGAGTTTAGCAACGCGCCGGATACCAGCTTCTCAAAGAAAATTCGCTATAAGAGGGGCGCAGCATCCTGCGCCCCTACTTTGTCGTGCGAAATCTGCCGGCGTAAAGGGACGGTCGCGCCGAAATAATTATTGATCGGATCGAGAGCAGCATTTCTCACGCTTGCCGCGCGCCATTCCTCTGGTGTAAGTGAAAGCCAGGCGAGAAAATTTACGAAAGGATTTCGTATGGCGCTCAGAATCGGGACATCGGAACACGGCGGAACATTCTTTACTCAAGCGACCGCTCTCGCAGTGCTTTTCAACCGCGGTCGCCCGGAAAATGATCGCTGCGAAGTGAAAACCACCGAGGCGAGTATTCATAATGCCGAGCAGCTGGCTCGCGGCGAACTAGAATTCGGCTTTATGGCGTCCAACTGGATCGGACGAGCGAAGAACGGCACTGCGCCGTTCAGCAAAAAAATCTCCATCCGGATGGTTGCGCCGGCTAATGCCGGGCCGATGTGTTTCGTAAAATTGGCGGGCACGCCGATCGAATCAGTCGCCGATTTTACCGGTAAGCGCATTGCGATCGGCACTAAGGGCAGCGGCATGGAGCAGCACATTCGGACGATTTTCGGAATCTTGGGGCTGTCGTTCGAAAATTTTACGCCGGTTTACATGGGATTCGCCGAAGGAGCGGACGCGCTGGTTGCCGGCGATATAGACGTGCAATTCCATCCGCCGATTCCCAACAGAGTCTTGACCGATCTCAGCCAGCGCGCGGAAATTCGCGTGATTCCCTTTGCTTCCGGGCAAATGGAAAAGCTGCTCGCTCAGGTGCCGTTTTATCGTCCGGTCGTCGTAAGAAAGAACGCGTTCCGCGGCGTGCTGCAGGACATTACTCAAGTCGGCGTCATCAATGTGATCGTCACCGATGAGCGTGTGGATCAAAGCGCGGTGCGCGATATGGCGCGCGCAATTGCCGCTAATCTCGAACAACTGCCGGAGATGAATCCGCTCTTCAGAGGATTGGAGGAGTTGTTCGAGCCGCTGCGTACTCAAGGCACAGCGGCGTTCGAGTTTGGCGGAGTGGCGTTACATCCGGGAGCGGTCCAGGCATATCGGGAAGCGGGCTGGTTGAAATAGCAGTGAGCCTGGCGCGCAATCAGACGCTATGCTTGCGAGGGCAGTCCACGACCTGGGCAACCGCCCGCAGTCCTATGGAAATCGCGCGAGGTCCGACTGTGTCGTCACGAAAACTCTTGAGTGTCATGCTGAGTGAAATAAAGCATCTCGTGCCCCTTACGAAGACGAGATGCTTCGCCTTCCGGTCAGAATGACAGTTGCGATTGGCGCAGAGAAAACTAAGCGGCGACGAGATTGCGATAATGTCCCGCTTTCGAAATTGGCGGCAGGCCGGTGATAATTTTTTCCCAGCTGTCGCCCATATCGCTCGAGCAAAAGATCTCACCGGAAGTCGTTGCCGCGAAAACGGCGGTCGAGTCGCCCGCCTCTTCCAGACAAAAAGCCTCGATGCTGGCTTGCAAACGATCCGGCAAACCGTTGCGCAGTATCTCCCAATTCCGCCCGCCATCTTTGCTGCGGGAAATCCGCGCGCCGGCGAAATGAGATGTACGCCAGGTTCCCGGCGCGTCATGGGCCGCGGTCATGAGTATTGACTTTGGATCCGAGGGACGAAATACAAAACCGTCCGGATACCCGCCGATCTCATCCTCGCGCCGGGTCCACTGCTCCCAAGTCGCACCGGCATCGGCGCTAATATACAGACCTCGCCCGGTGACGCCGTAGAGGAACTTCGGATTGCTCGGATGAATCATCAAGCGATGAACGTCTTCGTAGAGGCTCGGGAACTCCTCCCAGCGATTGCCTCCGTCGGTGCTGCGTAGCAATCCGCCGACCTCAACCGAAGCATAAATCGTTCTGGAGTTCTCCGGATCGAAGTTGATGTGCTTCACATGTCCGATGTGCGGCGGGGCGGGAAAGCTCCATTTCGGGACGCTCGGCACCGAGCGAAGCGACGGGATTTCAGCCCAATTGCATCCCAGATCGTCGCTGACGAACAGATGCGCCGGTTCGGTGCCGGCGAAGACACGCATGCGGCCATTAATGCGTTTTGCCGCGAGCGAATAGACATTATCTTGCGTCATGCCGCCCGCGCGGGTTTCCCAGGTTTTGCCATCGTCCGGGCTCACTTGCACAGAGCCGTGAAACGCTCCAGCGAAGATCAAACCGCTTTCGGGCTCTTTGATGATCGCGCTGATATGCTTGTCAGTGATAGCTCGATGCGCCACTTTCCATTCTGAACCTGCGCGGGCGATGGTCACCACGCCTTCGCGCGTTCCAACCAAGACCTCGTTCGACAATGACGGAGAGGAATAAATCGTCGTACCGCCGTGGGACAATCCGATCACCATAGAACTACCCTCCTCAGAACGTAAATTTGCGCGGCAATGAACGCTCAATATCTTCTATCAGATTCACGTGAAGCTCGTCATCTTATTTGCCAGAGCGGACGACGGGATCGCCATTGGAACTCACGCCGAGTTCCTTGAGCACGCCATCAACAAATCGTGTGTCGGCCCATTCCGCGACTTCAATCTTCGGAACCTTGTCCAAGATTCCCGCCTGGTAAAAAAACTCGGCACTTTTTTTGTAGGCGTCGAGATTCATCAAGCCATTAACCGCCCAGGATGTCTTGAATCCATTCCAGAGATTCGCCGCATCGGCTCGATCGACGTCCGAACGGCGCTTTGTCATGGCTGAAACCCAGGCGTCCTGGTTTTCCGCAAAGTGTCGACTGGCCTTGAGAATGGCCGCCGTGAAGCGACGCAGCTGCTCGGGTTTCTCGTCCATAATCTTGGTCGTGACCGCGTTCACTTTTTCCACGACCGTAGCGTTCTCGAAATAGGTATTGTGGTCGACCAGAATACGCACGCCAGGCTCCCTTTGAATGGTAATCCAGGTGCCGATCGAAAGCGATGTGGCATCGACTCGGCCCGCGACCAATGCCTGCGCGCGGGTGGAAGGCACGCCCATCGCGATCATCGTCATGTTTGCCGGATTAAGGCCAAGCGATTTGAGTGCAATCGACGAGAGCGAATGATCGACGCTGCCAAAACGCGACACAGCGAAGGTTTTGCCTTGCAACGCCGTGACCGACTTGAATTCGTCTCTTGCAGCGATCAGAAAGTAAAGGCGCGCATCCGGAGAATGAATCGCGCGCATCGGTTGTCCCTTCCCGGCGTTCATCCTGATCACTTCCGAGGTCGACACGTTTGCGATGTCGACGTCCCCTGAAATCATCGCTGCGATAGCGAGCGGCGTGCCTTGAAACTCCGTCAACTCGACGTCGAGTCCCTCGCGAGAATAGAAGCCCAAATCTTTGGCGAGCCAGAGCACCGAGTTCGGCAGCGGGGGAGCGGGTGCGGAGCCGAGACCGAGGCGAAGCTTGAGCATTTCACGGGGTTTCTGCTCGGCAGCCTGAAGCGACGCGTTAAGCCAAAGAAATGGGATGAAAAGTACGAGAAACTTTTTCATGGGGCTTTAATACTCCAGGGTCTGCACACCGTCGTGAGCTTATTTAGTTCCGGCGATGCTTGTGAAATTTCCCAGCAGCGGATGGGGGTAAATAGTTGCGTCATCGCCACTGCGGTTTGCCGGCAAACGATTGAGAAGGTCTTTTTCCATGATGTCGAGGTGCTGAAACATGGCCCCTTCCGCCTCGGCCGTATCGCGCTCCTCGATCGCCTTCAATATCTGCTCATGCCAGCGCCGGGCAAGCTCGTGGCGCGCGGCGCGAAGGTTTTTGACTTCGGCATCGTCGAACAGCTTCCAGTAAAAGGGCAGACGAAAGAAAATATTTCTGCCCGATTCGTAAACCTGCATGAGCGCGGGATTGTGAGCGGCTGAGACCAAAGCGTCGTGAAACATGCGGTTCGGATTGCCCGCTACGGTATCACGCATCCGTTCGGCCTCAATGGCTCGTTTCATGAATTCGATATCCTCCGGCATAGCTCGCAACGCTGCCCACCCTGCGACTCTGACCTCGATCAATTTGCGCAGCTCGAACAGTTGGCGAATCGACGTCTGTGCGGCAAGTCCGGGCAAGTCGTGATTGGTCGGGGAAACGACCGCTGGATCCGTGACCACCACGCCGCGGCCCTGTCTCGTGACGAGACCACGGACCACCAGGGACTTCAGGGCCTCACGCACGGTCGTACGCCCGACGCCGAACAAAGAACAAAGGTTCCGCTCGGAAGGGAGCCGTTCGCCGGGCTTCAATTTACCGAGCCTAATCTGCTCTTGAACAGCGCCGGCAATTCTGTCGACACGGCTATTAAACTCAATCATGGTCAGACCAAAGTTTCCTTGACAGGCAGAATTCGGCTGAGCTATAGCAAAACTCGGTCTGTTTGGCCAGACCAAATCTGGTAACGACCCGAGGAGCGGATTATGGATTCAAAAGAAAGGATTGTTGTGTTTGGGCCCGCGTTGCCCATGAATCTGGCGCCCATGTGGGTTGCTCATGACAAGGGCTTTTTCAAAGAGGAAGGCTTGGACGTCGATCTCAGACCGGTCCAAGGCATTCCAGACAGCCAGCACCCGCGCCATCAATGGCGCGAGGACGGCGCGATTATTTTTCAATCGCCGGGCGGCTCGCCACCGTTTCGCTCGGTCTTGGAAAATCGCGACCATATCGACGGCGAGGTCAATGTCGTATCGATCGCCAACCGCACAGCCCATGTGTTTGTGGCCAAGCCGTATGTCAAGGACGTGGTGGATCTCAAAGGAAAAAAAATCGCCGGCGATCTAAAAGGCGGCTCGAGCATGGACGCCAAAATGGTGATGCGCCATTTCGGCGTCGATCCGGAAAAAGACGTTACGTGGATCGATAGCCGCGGCAAGCCGCCCAATACGGAACGGTTCCGTTTAGCGCTGTTCGAAAAAGGCGAAGTCGATGCGGTGTGCTGCGATCCGCCGCACTGGAATATCGCGGTGCAGATGGGAGGTCATGCGCTCAAGTCGTGCCGTGATCTGTTCTCGATTCCCGAAGCGGGTTTTTCCACTTCTCCCGCAGTGATTGCGGAGAAACCGCTTGTGGTTAAAGGAATGGTGCGCGCGCTCCTGCGCGGCGTTATGGTCGCCAAGTACAGCAAAGAAGAAACGCTCGATTCGATTCTGCGCCACAACCATTTCATCAATCGCGAGCTTGCGAGTTTGGCCTATGATGAAGTGCACAAAGAGTGGGGAGCGGTCCTCGATTTGGACGCCTATCAACGGAAAGTGGATTTCTATACGAAGGAGTGGAACCTGCCCAAGAAGCCGGTGAGCGATTATTACAATTTTAAATATTTGAAAGAAGCGCTCGACGACCTCGACATGCTGCGCTCCTGGGACCCGCGGATGGACTTCAAGGAATAATTAAGAATTGAAAATGGAGAATTGAGAATTTTAGAGCCGAGACGGAGGATGGGTTTGTTGAGGCGAGTTGCGTTCGTTTTGTTCCTCACACTGGTTTGG
>JBIOXP010000438.1:0-21721 GCA_044869705.1 Binatia bacterium
CCTATCAGACGCTGACTCGGTCTACCCGTATCCGATACAACTATCAACGCTATGAACAAAATGTGACCTGTACATCGGCGCCGAACGTAAACACGACAAGCGCCACATACGATATTCCGAATGGCTAATTCGGAGGTACTATGAGATCTGCTAAGAACGACAAAGGGGCTGTCCTGGTTTTTATAACCCTGATGATCGTTCTCCTCCTGATCATGGTCGGCATGGGCTTGGATACTGGCCACCTTGCATATATTCGGGCTCAAGGGCAGCCTGCCGTTGACGCAGCGGCTTTGGCTGCAGCATCGGCAATACATACGGGTGATCCGGCCCAAGTGGAGAATAGGGCTAGAGCTTTCAACTCGGCCAATACCTACCTCGACAGTCCCAATAATCAGATTGGCAGCGCGAATATTACTTACGTAAACTACAACGCAGCAACCAATACGATCACCTCTCTCGGAAACACGATCACCGGCGCGAATGGCGTACGCGTGGCTCTCGAGACAAATAATCCATACGGTGGCAGTCCCAATACACCCATGAAGTCACCCCTATTTTTGACTCCGCTGTTCAATTTGCTCGGCATCCCTATGGCAAGAACCACGAACGTGAGCGTTAGTGCTGTGGCCATTGTCAAGTCAGCGCCTGACTTGCCGATCGCAATGGAGCAAACACTTTGCGGAACCAAAGATGCCTCCGGGCAGTATCAAAAAACCGAGGCCAAGCTATTGCAGTCCAATGCATCTGACGAGACTTCCGGCTACACAACCTTTTACATTGAGAGTGCGAGCAAGACACAAATCTATAACCTTCTCATGGGTTCAAACAGTTGCGCCGGGGCGGCTTCTGTTGGGATTGGCTTTTGTACTCAGCTTAACAACGGCCAGATTTCCACTATCTACTCCGATTTTGAAAAGGTGTTTTTAGCTGGCAAGACGGAGGGGCGCTGCTATTTAATCCCAGTTGTGGCTACGGGCGTCACTTATAATCAATGCTCGAACATCATAGACTTTGCGCAATTTTGTCCAAAACAAGGCGATGACGGGTGGGGTGTCGGTAAAACCAAAAGTGCAGATGGAAAGGGGTATGATAAGTATCTGACCGGCGATGTTAGATGCGGCGCGGATCTTTCCAATGCGCCGTGGGCCAAATGTCATGTTACAAATTTAATCCGCGACACAAAATCCGGCATGTAGTCTCCCTTCGTATCGCCTTTACGCGGTTGAAGTAAAGTGACTGCTTGATCGCTGAGTTTCGTTATATTTCTAACAGACAAGTCGACAGTGAAGAGGCAGTGTCCGAGACTTACACAACAGCGCAAAGCGACTCTCCGCGAAACGACAACTGCGAACTGACCGCGTACTATCGACCGCGTACGAACAACGCTTCATATTGTCGTGTATAGTCCGCCAACTTCTCCGCAAGCTGTACACGGCTGGGCGCTACCCTGAGATTCACCGGGTATCCTTCGGGCTTCAGTCCTGGTTTCGCCGATTCTCGGCCGCGCTGCACAAAAATACGCTGCCCCTCGTCCGACAAAGCAAAATCAATGAAGAGCTTGGCCGCATTCGGATGCGGCGCTTTTTCCACCACGCTAATCGGATGCAGCGCCACAATTGCTGGCTCCAATCCGACCCAATCGACCGGCGCTCCCTGTTTTTTCATCAGATGCGGCCGATACCAATAAGCCACGATCTGCAAATCGTATTCTCCCGCCCCCAAGAGTTGCGTCACCATCGAGCGCCCGCCGCGAATCGCGACGTCTTGCTTGGCGAGCGCCTGCATGAACTCGAGACCTTTCTTCTCGCCCATCAGGTAAAGCATATTGGCGAACCAGCGATCCTCGTTCTGATCGAGCACCATGCGGCCTTTCCAGCGTGGGTGCAGCAGGTCTTCGTAGCGCTTTGGGACCTCATCGCGCTTCACTCGGGACGTGTTATACGCCGTTACGATCAGATTATCGTAAAGATCGGTCCAAAAACCGTTGGGATCTTTGAATCCGTCCGGGTATGTCGCAGCGAAGGGTGACTTGTACGCCGCAATAAAGCCCCTGCGCTGCAGATGAAAAGTTTCGAATTCGCCGACGCTGATCACGTCCGCCGTAAAAGTGCCAGTCTGGCGCTCGACGTTCAGCCGGCTAAAAATTTTCTCGTGGGTCGAGCGGAAAATATCGGTTTTGATCGACGGGTATTTGGCTTCGAAGGCGCTGGTCAAAGCGCGGGCGAACTCGGTTTCCACGGAGGTATAAAACACCATCTTGCCTTCTTTCTTGGCGCCTTCCATGAGCACAGTCGAGCGCGGATCCGACTCCGCCGCCGGTGCATCGATTCTGCCGCCAAGAAGGATGAGCAACGCAAGCAGCGCGATATTTTTCATTTCCGATTGCCGCCTTTCATCTCGTGGATGAGAGCGGGCGCAGCTTCTGCAATCGCCCGCCAATCGCGATATCGATTGACCCCGGGTTGGGAATCCGTGCGATTCCACGGCGCATCGAGCAAAGCCACCGGTATCTTCATTGTCGTCGCCAAGTAGTGCGCCATCGGCAGCGAATCTTCGACCGCCCAGCAAAAATGCTGTCTTGCCAGTTCGGCCAGGCTAATCGCGATGGTATTTTCCGTAGCAAAGCGCGCATATTTGTCGACCATGATGAATGATCGATACGAAATTTTGTGTTTGGACAGCCATTCGAGAGATGCGTCGTAGCTTTCCGGGGGCCGGCCGGTGACGATGCCGATCTCGAACCCTGCATTTTCCCAGCTTCGAAGCACTTCAAGCGCTTGCGGAATCGGCGCCATCTGTGACAACTCTTCCGGCCGATGCACGATCCGATAAAGCTCTTCCCGTTCCTCCGGGCGAAGCCGGCAGGCATGGCCCACATCGAAGCTGGTCAATTGCTCATACTCGATGCGTTTGCCGAATTCGCGTTCGACGATGAGCAGGAAATGGCGCGCCGCTTGGCACAGTACATCGTCAAGATCGACATAAATAATGTTTGACGGCCGGTTTTGCACGCTCAACTCTCGAAAATCGCTTTCAGCCGCTGGGTGAGATCTCGGCGCAGCTTATGAGTTTGGCCGGGCTCGTAGCGCGTGGTTTTCCACTGCGCCACATCGAAAGGCAGCTTTTCCAGCGCCGTCGAGCAAATGTGGACGCACGGTTTCTTCAGGGCATGAGCAAACCCGGCCTCGTAAAGCACGTTCGGCTTCGATTCCGACAAATCGATAATGACCGCGCTCGACCGCCGAATCATGCGGTGCACTTCGTCGACGACATTGCCCTGAAACTCACGGCGATCGACTCGATCGCAAACCGCGCCGACTTGCTCGGCGGCGTAGCTCATCGCGACGAAAAATACATCTTCATATTGCGGCGCGAAGGGCATCGCTGCGAATACGAGCCGATCAATTTTAGTGACTTCCGCGGAATTGGTTCGCGTTTTTCCGCTCTGGATCTCGGCCTGAAGCGCCGGGATCAGACCCTCGACCGTCACCACGCCCTTTGAAACCAGATTTCTCTTCAGCCCCGGAATCACGATGAACGCTCCGTCAGCTTTCGCGGCGTCCTGATAGTGCTGCGCCTGGCGGCTGGCTTCCAATGTCAATCCGGGAAAGTCCCAGTTTTTCGTCTCAACGATGAACTGGCGTCCGTCCGGCGCATACACGACAAAATCGGGAGCAAGCCCACCGACTGCCCGCTCCGTCGCGAATTTCAGCCCCGCTTCGCGCAGCCGCTCGGCGACAATCTCCTCGAGTTCCTTGTCCTGTGAATTCGCCATTTTACTTCGTGCTACTGTCGCAACGACGCTGAAAACGTTGAGTTGGATGATAGAAACAGCGCGCGTTCAAGTTCTTGAGACGAAGCCGCTGTCACGGACGAGAAATCGGTAGCGTTTGTCTTTCCATTTTCCCGCATAATCGACGCCGACGCGCGGCGTCGCTCGAATTTTCGGTTGCGACTCACCGCGCTCTTCAACATACAGAACATCATCGCAGAGATCAGCGCCGTTCAATGAACGGTCTATAGCGAACGCCTGGCAAAGCTTTCCCGGACCGCTGGCAAGATCGCGCAGGTTGTCGAGCTGCCGGCGGGCTCTCATCAGCTCAATGCCCGTCATTGGCTCTACCGCCCGGATCAAAACGGCCGCGGGGTGATTCTTCCGCTCCGTTACTAAATTCAGCATGTTGTAAAATCCATAGATGAAATATACGTACGCGTGACCCGCCGGCCCAAACATAACCTCTGTCCGCGCGGTCCGTCCTTTGGATGCATGGCAGGCAAGGTCCTGTGGTCCGACGTAGGCTTCGGTTTCGACGATGCGTCCTACGGTTGCGCCTTCGGGATGTTGGCGTACCAGATATTTGCCCAGCAACTGCTTAGCAACATCGACGGTGGGTTGCTCGTAGAACGAGCGCAGAAGTTTTATCCCGAAGCCGGAAAGAATCTGAGCTGGTGCGTTCTGTCTCGAAGATCTAACCACTGATCAGCGAAATCTGCTTCAATCCGATTGCGGCAAGCCATCGGTGATTTCTACCCATGGCGCTTTGGAGCCGACGTGAATGTGCTTCGACGCTTTCACACCCGGATCGCTGTCCAAAGTTCCCGGACGAAAACGAAGATGCTCGGGATCTTTATCCTTGCGTTTGAGTAATGGCGAGCCACACCGGCCGCAAAACACCCGATGATAACCGGGCGACGATTCCCACTCCTTGAGCAACTCTTCGCCGCGGACGAAGCGGAACGACGCAGTTGCGATGGTCGAGCCGCTCGAAAATGCCGAGCCGGACATCTTACGGCACAAACTGCAATGACAGTTCGTCACTGCGGCTAGCTCGCCGTCGATTTCATACTTAACACCGCCGCATAAGCATGAGCCCTTGAGCATAGCGGTCTCCTATCGGATTTCCTTCACCAGGCTCCAGTCAACCAATTGGCTCAACGGAATCTCCTTGGTCAATTTCAGCCTCTCTTTCGTGAGCTGAACATCCAACTGCACTCCTTTGTCGGAGATCATGCCGTCATTGCTGAAAGAATTGACTGAGGTATCGTACGCCTTGGCTGCCTGCGTCGGTGTGATACGCAGGTAGTCAGCGAGCATTTGCACGGTATCGCTGCGATTCTGTTTAAAATAACGCGTCCCGCGCATCGTGGCACGAACTACTTTTCGTACTTGGTCGCGATGATTCTGAAGCTTTTGATCGGTGACCGCAATGCCCGATAGCGGCAGCTCGATCAAATCGCCCAAATAAACCAGCCGGCGAAAACCTTCATCCTCGGCTTTCACTGCGAACGCCACGTCGATCGGCGTCGCATCGATTGATCCCGCGTGCAGTGCCGCCAAGCGCGTCGGACTTTCTCCGGTGACAATGATATTAACATCTCTTTCCGGCTCGAAACCAAAATGGCGGACCGCGACACGAGCCAAATAATCCACTGTGCCAGCGACCGAATCCACCCCGATCACTCTGCCTTTGAGATCTTTCGGCGTCTTGACATTCGGACGCGCGACAAGGACGTGCAACGGACGACCCGCGATTCCGACCACCGCTTTGACCGGCACTCCGGTCACGGCAGCGCGGAGCGCTGATCCCCATGCAAGCAAATAGTCGACATCGCCGGAAATGAGCGCCTTCACACCGAGAGCCGGCTGCATCTGCACTTTGTCAACGTCGATGCCTTCGTCTTTATAAAATCCCTTGCGCATCGCGACGACGACAGGAAACTCGAACAATCCCCGACTCGGCGTTGCGATGGATATCCGCTCGGCCGCCGGCGCCGCACCGCGCCCGAGCAACAAGACAATCGCCCATAAAATCAGCATCGCGCGCATGCCACGTGGATTTCCGAAAGTCATCGCAACAAACCTCATGCTCTATTCCATCCGAACGTTCTTGCTGAAATCATACTGCGTTGAGTAATCGCTTTCGTATGTGCAAGTAATTCGGTCTTTGTCCCAGCCGCCGGCGAAACATTTCTTCAGAAACGCGATCATCAGATTCCACGCGTCCTTTGCCGCTTCCTTCCGATAGCGTCCGGGCATGGTGTCGTTCAGCCAACCGTGTGGCGCGCCAGCATAGATGCGAATGTGACAGTTCTTTTTATTTTTCTCGAGACCGTTACGGAACCGCACCACATCATCAACCGAGATGATGTGATCCGCTTCGCCGAAAATCCCCAGCACCGGGCAGTTGACCTGCGCGATCAAATCCTCGATCGGTGTCGGGCGAAGGTTGTTTCCTTGCCATTCTCTTCCGCCGATCGCGCCATAGAGCACCACCGCGCCGGCAATATCGTTTCGCCGGGCGGCGAGCAGCACCGGTTGACGGCCGGTCTGACAAACACCGATGATGCCGATTCGTTCGCCATCGACTTCCTTGGTTTTCTTGAGGTACTCGACAGCGGCATTGAGGTCTTCCAAGGCGCCGTCGTCGGTAAGATCTACTCGCTGGTCGCCGCGCAGCACCGCTTTGCGGTCGCCTGTGAAACGATGAAACAGATCGGGCGCCAAGCCGACAAAACCCGCTTGCGCCAGTTTTACGGTCAGGTCTTTGGTATGCTGATCGATTCCGTACCGCTCGTGTAGAATAATGACAGCGGGCCTCTTACCCTTTGCCTTGGGCAACGCGCGCACTGCGCCGATCCCACCGCCGTACTGAATCATTCTCGGCACAATTCGCTTTGGTTTCATGAGCGCCGTTAAACCCGTCCGCACGCAAGATCACCTTTACGCGGAGAAGCTTATCTATGCGGCACGCGACTCGTCAAGCAACAAAAGCGGGTTGCCCGGACTCGCGCAGCTCTCTATAGTCGCGGTATGGAGTTGAAAGACGGCGTGAGCCTCATCGCGGATTTGACCACGATTGGACGGAAGAGCAATCTACCGCGCACCGTCGAGCTGCGCTTCACTTATCATCAGGGCGGGTTTTACGCCTCATCGAGCCGTATCCAAGGCAAACATTGGTGCGAAAACCTGATCCACAATCCCGCGGTCGTGCTCTCGGTAAAGGGAAAAAAAATCGCCTGTGTCGCTCGTCAGGTCACAGATGAAAAACTGCGCAAAGAAATTCTTGCCGCGCGCGGTTCGTCGCGTGACATGGATCGGGTGGTATTTGAAATGAAGCCCCGCGGTTAGCGCACTCGTTGGTCGATAGGCAAATTCAGTTCTTGCTATCTTACTTCTGATCCGTGAATTTTTTTTCGATATTTTCGGCGCCCTTTTGCATCCCTTCCATCATCGCTTTTTCTTTTTGCATACCTTCCTGCAGTACCTTCTGTACTTCTTGGTCGCGCGCCGCGCTGTCCTTCTTGTCGCCGCACGCCGAGATCAAGGCTAAGGTAATCAGTATGGGTGCCACGCCGATCCGTTTCATAATGACAATCCTCCCTGAAGCCGATGCTTCTTTTAATAACAGCTATTGAAGCAAAGCGCCAAACGGCGGCGAATGGAATATTTTTATTCGCGGCCTCGTCTGGTATTGTTGAGCGACGATGTCTCGGCGATTCCTTTGGGTCCTAGGTTCGCTTCTCCTTATTCTTCCGGATCCCGCAGTTCGATCCCAGGGCTCAGCGAAGAGTGAAGTCGAGGCCGGCCTTTCGGTAACCGATGCCGGAACCTGGCGCGATCTGCAAAAAGGCGTCGCGATCCGCACGCTTGCGCTGGAACGCGCTCAGCCCAATTACACGATCGAGCTCAAGCTGGCGCGCTTTAACACGCAACTGATCACAGCCCGCGTGCTTGACTCCGGAGAATTTCAATTGCGCAGCGCGAGCGCCAAAACCTTCGCCGAAAAGAGCCAGGCGATTGCCGTCATCAACGCCAACTACTTCGACGAACGAGGCCGGCCCTTGGCATACCTCAAAACGCGGGTCAAAGAAGTCAACCGCATTCTTTCCAAGCATTCTCTTTATACCGGGGTCTTCGGCATCGGTGAGTCGGGCGCATTCGTCACCCATCGCGACGAATTTGCGCCGGCGCAAGCCAGCGAAGCGTTGCAATCGGGTCCTTTGTTGTTGCATCGCGGCGTGCCGCTCGCCGTCGGCCCGGATCTCGGCCGTTATGCCCGGCGGGCCGTCATCGCGGTCGATAAAAGTGGCGCGCTCATCGTCGCGATCGCCGATGCGGTACTTGGCGGTCTCGCCCTTGCCGAGCTGCAAAAACTATTCGCCGATAGCCGCTGGCATATGGATGCCGTAGAGTTGCTCAATCTCGACGGCGGCGGCTCAGCTCAACTCTACGTCAAGTCGGGAAAGTTCGAGGAATGGTTGCCGGGAACATCGGAAGTTCCGGTGGCGATCGGTTTTTTCAGCAAAACCAGGTAAGCACAGCTCACCACAGAGAGACGGAGCTCGGAAAAATTTAAACGCCGCTCTCTGTGGCCTCAGCGTCTCTGCGGTGAATGCGATTTTCCTGATTCACTCCAGCGACGCGAACGCGATTCGGCTCCAGCCAAGGACCGAAGCCGGCAAGACTCCGAGATAGATGGTGCCGACGAGCGCCAGTGCGATCGCAATATAAACGTAGGGCGCCTGGCGAAAGCTCTTCCCCTCGACTCCACCTTCCTCCATGTACATGGAAACGATCACCCGAAGATAGTAGATCACCGAAAGCAAGCTGTTGAGCACGCCGACAATTGCCAGCCCGACATAACCGGATAATACGGCGCCGCGAAATACGTAAAACTTGCCAACGAAGCCGGCAAGCGGGGGAAATCCTGCGAGCGACAACATAAAAATCGACATCGCCAGTCCGATAAATGGCCGTTTAAATCCCAGACCGGCGAAGCTGCCATAGTTTTCATTGGCAGCATCGCCGTCCGCCACAGACGTTAGGACGGCAAATGCGCCGATGGTCATGAGCGCATAACTGGCAACATAGAACAGCAGCGGCAACCCGCCCCATTCTTCGCCGACAACGATCGCGATCAACAAGTATCCGGCATGCGCAATGCTCGAGTACGCAAGCATCCGCTTCACGCTCGATTGCGTCAGCGCCAGCAGGTTACCCAGGGTCATGGTGCCGATCGCGATCAGCCATAGAGGATAAACCCAGTCGCCGTCCAGCGGCGACAGCTTGTGCAACAGCACGCGGCCCCAGGCGGCGAAGGCCGCCGCTTTCACGGCGACGGCCATAAACCCGGTAACCGGCGTCGGTGCTCCTTCATAGACGTCGGGCACCCAAAAATGGAACGGCACTGCTCCGGCTTTAAAGGCAAAGCCGACCAGCAAGAGAAACCCGCCGCCGACAAGATATGCCGGCCATTCGCTCGGTTGCTCCACTAGCGCCTCGGCAATCACATTGAGATGAGTCGAGCCGGTGGCGCCATAGATCAGGGCGATTCCGTAGAGAAGAAATCCGGTGGCGAAGGCGCCCATGAGAAAGTATTTCATCGCGGCTTCGCTCGCGCGATCGCTCGCGCGCCACATGCCCGTCAATACATAGACAGCGATGGACATTGTTTCCAGACCGAGAAAAAAAACCAGCAGGTCATTGGCGGCAGCCATGATCATCATGCCCACGGTGGCAAACAGGACCAGCGCGTAAAATTCCCCCTCATGGATGGCCGTAAGCCGGAGGTACTGAATAGATGTCAGGATGGTGAGCGCGGCTGCGATCAGGAAAACCAGCGAGAAATAGAGCGCGAAATTATCCAACATCAAGGTATCATCGAAGGCGCCCTCTTGTCCCCCCCAGAGCGCCAGCGATTCGGCGATCGCGAGACCGATGCCGAGCAAACTAATGAAGGCCAGATAGCCCTTGGACTCGCGCTCGCTGATGAACAAATCCCGGATCAGGACCACGAGCGCGGTCAGCAGCACTTGAGCGGCCGGCAAAAGCGGCAGGAAATTAACGTTCATGGGTTGTAGGAATCGGATCGGCCCGATCATTGAAAGCCACGGGCGCAGCGACGACACTCTGGATTCTTTTTAAAGTCAATTCCACCGACGGTGCCATTCGTTGCAAAAACGGCGTCGGATAGATCCCCATCAACACGACCAAAAATAGAATGGGCACAAGTAAACCCACTTCGCGAAAATTCAGGTCGCTTAGTTTTTCGTTTGCCGCGTTGACCAGCGGCCCGAAGCTCACGCGCCGGTACATCCAGAGCATATAAATAGCGCCGAGAATGACGCCCGTGGTCGCGGCAGCGGTCCAGAGCGGTCGTGCGCTGAATGATCCGAGCAGGATTAGGAATTCGCCGATAAAGCCGTTCAAGCCCGGCAAACCGATCGAAGACAACGTGATGGCCATCAGCATGGCGGAAAAAATCGGCAGCTGTTTCCAGAGCCCGCCGAATTCGCTGATCAACCGGGTATGGCGCCGGTCATAGATCATGCCGACCAAAAGAAATAGCGCGCCAGTGGAAAGTCCATGGTTGAGCATTTGATAAATACCGCCTTGAATTCCCTGAATATTGAGCGCGAACAAGCCGAGCATCACGAAACCGAGATGGCTGACGGAGGAATAAGCAACGAGCTTCTTGATGTCGCTTTGCATCATCGCCACGAGGGCGCCATAAATAATGCCGATCACCGCGAGCGCAACGATGATCGGCGCTGCGGCCATCGCGGCATCGGGAAAAAGTGGCATCGCGAAGCGAAGAAAACCGTAGGTTCCGAGCTTCAGCAAAACACCGGCTAAGATGACCGAGCCGGCAGTCGGCGCTTCGACATGCGCGTCGGGCAACCAGGTATGGAACGGAAACAAAGGCACCTTGATCGCGAACGACAGCGCGAACGCGAGGAACAACCAGATCTGCTGGTCGAACGGCAAGCGCAGGCCATAAAGCTTCAGGACATCGAACGTCAATGCTTGCTCCACCTGCGCATGCTGGGTCGCCAGATAAATGATCGCGACCAGCATGAGCAAGCTGCCACTCATCGTATAGACGACAAATTTGAGCGCGGCATAAATCCGCCGCGTTCCGCCCCAAACGCCGATCAGAAAGTACATCGGCACGAGCATGACTTCCCAGAAGACATAGAAGAGAAACAAATCCAGCGCGACGAACGCGCCGAGCATGCCGGTTTCCAGAAGGAGCATGAAGATCAAATACTCTTTGACCCGGTCTTTGACCGACCAGGAAGCGACAATGGCTACGGGCATCAGCAGGGTCGTAAGCAAGACCAGGAATAAGCTGATGCCGTCGATACCGACAAGATACTGAATGCCGAAACCGGGCATCCATGGCGCGCGCTCCACGAGCTGCATCTCACCGCTGGTGCCGTCGAACAACGCAAAAATTTCGACCGACCATAAAAAATCGAGGCCGCTCGCAAGCGCCGCGAGGGTGAAGAGCATCCGGGTTTGACGGCGCGGCACAAACACCAGCAGGCCCGCTCCGAGCACCGGAATGAGCAGCAAGACCGAGATATGGCTAATCGGCAAGTCGGACATAAACACTACTGACCGAGAAAATAAGCCAACAACGCGAGCGTCCCTACCACCAGCCCCGTCGCGTAATGTTGCACGTTGCCGGTTTGCAGCCCGCACCACACCCAGCTAAGACCGCGGGCAACCGCAGCAACGCCATTAACCGCGCCATCAATCACCCGAGGATCGAGAAACTCGGCAAAGAAGCGCGAGCATGCCGTGAACGGTCGAACGATCGAGTAATCATAAATTTCGTCAATGTAATATTTGTTGAGCGAGAGCCGATAGAGAAAGCCTTGCGCGGCGGCGCTTGGCGCTCCCATCGCAGCCGCGCGGCCGTATTTGGCATAAGCCCAATAGATTCCTACTGCGACCACGGCAAGCGTCAGCACTGTGACGAGAACCTCTGTCGCTGCCGAGCTTTCCTGCGCCGCGACAGCGCCGAACATCGGTTGGAGCCAGTGCTCCCAACGGCTGCCCCACAAATATTCGGGCGCGCCGACCCATCCGGTGAAGATCGATCCGATCGCCAGAACCACCAGTGGAAATGTCATGACCGCTGGCGATTCATGAAGGTGCGCCTGCGCATGATCGTCGCCTCGAAACGCGCCATGAAAAACCAGAAACAGCTGGCGAAACATGTAAAAAGCCGTCATTCCCGCGGTGATCAACCCGATTCCCCAGAGAATTATCGCGCCGCGGTTGAAGGCCTCCCAGAGGATCAAATCTTTGGAGAAAAATCCCGCCGTGAAGGGGGCTCCGGCGATGGCCAATGTCGCGATCAAGTAAGTCCAGTAGGTGGTCGGCATTCGGCTTTTGAGGCCGCCCATCTTGCGCATGTCCTGTTCGCCACCCAAACCATGAATCACGCTGCCGGAACCGAGGAACAGACAGGCTTTGAAGAAAGCGTGCGTAAAGACATGAAAGATTGCCGCGCTGAACGCTGCCATTCCTACGGCGAGGAACATGTAACCCAACTGGCTGATGGTCGAATAGGCGAGGACCTTTTTGATGTCGTTTTGAGTCACGGCGATGGTTGCGGCGAAAAATGCCGTGGCCGCGCCGATCCAGGCGATCAGCGATAACGTCGCCGGCGCCAGCGCGAACAAAAAATGCAATCGCGCGGTCATGTAAACTCCCGCGGTGACCATCGTGGCAGCATGTATCAATGCGCTCACCGGCGTCGGCCCGGCCATGGCATCCGGGAGCCAGACAAAGAGCGGAATCTGCGCGGACTTGCCGGTGGCGCCGACAAAGAGCAGCAAGGTGATCGCGCCGATCATTGCCGGACTGAGGAGTTGGGTATGTCTTTGCAGTTCGAGAAAGTCGAGCGTCCAGATACCTTGGCGCCCCAGGTCGGTGAGCAGCAGAAAAATTCCCAAGATGAAGCCGAAGTCGCCGATGCGGTTCACGATAAAAGCTTTGTTGCCGGCAATGGTGTTGCTGATATCGCGATACCAGAACCCGATCAGGAGGTAGGAGCACAGACCGACGCCTTCCCAGCCCACGAAGAGTAGTAGCAGGTTGTCAGCCATGACCAGGAGCAGCATGAAAAAAATAAACAGGTTGAGATAGACGAAGAAGCGCGCGAACCCTTCATCGTGCGCCATGTATCCCAGGGAGTAAATGTGAATCAAAAAGCCGATCCCCGTGACGATCAGGAGCATGACCGCTGTCAAAGCGTCGACTTGGAACGCGATACTCACTTTGAACGCTCCCGATTGGATCCACGTGTACACCGGATCCCGAAGCACGCCATTGGCCGGAAGCTGCCAGAAGAGATAGAGCGCGATCGCGAAGGAAGCACCGACCGCGGCGCATGCCAGCGCGCCGGCGGCCTTGTTGCTCCAGCTGCGTCCCCAGAAAAGGTTCAGCACCGCAGCGCAGAGCGGGATGAAGGGAATCCAGCGCAACAGATCGGATGCAATGGTGGAGAACTCTGCGGTTACCATTTCAATAATTGCATATTTTGCGGATCGAGGGTTCGGCTTTGACGAAACACCGAAATAATGATGGCCAGCCCGATGACGGCTTCCGCAGCGGCAACCGCCATGACAAAGAAGACCGCCACTTGTCCTGCCATCGAGCCAAGATGCCGGGCGAAAGCGATAAAAGTCAGATTGACGGCATTGAGCATCAATTCGATCGACATCAAGACCACGATCAAATTGCGCCGAATAAGGACTCCGATCACGCCGATGGCGAAAACAATTGCGCTGAGAATCAGATAATAGTTAAGCGGCACCATCTGACCCGTGCTACCTCTTCGCCAGCACCACCGCGCCGATGATCGCCACCAGCAATAGAACCGAAGCAATTTCAAAGGGCAGAACAAATTCGCCAAAGAGACTTTTCGCCAACACGTCGGGACTACCGAACAATTCAGTCGACGTGAGCGGATTGTCGCTGGCCTCATGATGCCAGAGTAACGGCACCAAAAAACCTCCCAGCAGCCCGGATAAAATCACCGCCAGACCCCACCACGCGATGCTCGGTTGCTCCAAAGCGCCCGGATTCAAAAACATGATGACAAAGAGAAACAACACCATAATCGCGCCGGCGTATACCATGACCTGCAGAACTCCGACCATGGGCGCTTGTAAGCTGATGAATAAAATCGCTATCAGCAAAAGCGCCGTGACCAGGGCGATCGCGCAGTGCACCACGCGGCGCAGAAAAACAACCATCAGCGAGGCAATGACCAGCAGACCCGCGAGAACGAAAAAAATGGCTGTCGCAGCGTTCATGAAGGGCTATTGCGCGGCCACGATGATCACTGCGGTCACTGCGACATTGAGCAACGCCAACGGCAGCATCATCTTCCATCCCAGTCGCATCACTTGGTCGTAGCGGAAGCGCGGCACGCTCCAGCGAAGCAGAATCTGTAGCCAGCAGAAAAACAGAACTTTCAAGGTAAACGCCGCTAGCTGAAGAAGCACCACGGCGAGATGCGGCAGCAGCCAGATACTGCCCCAGGGAAAATGGAAGCCGTCGCGCATCAGATACGGCACCTGCCAGCCGCCGAAAAAGAGCGTCGTCACGAGAGCCGCGGCGGTCACCACTTCGGCGAACTCACCGGCGAAAAACATCAGAAATTTACCGCCGGAATACTCAACGTGATAGCCCGCCACCAGCTCCGATTCCCCCTCCGGCAGATCGAACGGGATGCGCTTGGTTTCCGCCACTGCCGCAGTGAAAAAAAGCAGAAAACCGAGAGGCTGAAGAAACACGCCCCAGGCGGGAAGCCAACCCATAACCGGCTGCAGGAAATTCAGCGCCGGGGGCAGCAACTCGCGGATGAGCATGCCCTGATCGCGCGCAATCTCCTGCAGATCCAAGGTTGAATACACCATCAGGACTCCCATCACGGAAAGCCCCATGGCCACTTCATAGGAAATCATTTGCGCCGAGCCGCGCACCCCGCCGAGCAGAGAAAATTTATTGTTCGACGCCCAGGCGCCGATCACGATGCCGTAAACGCCCAGAGATCCCATCGCGAATACGTAGAGAATGCCGACATTGAGATTCGCGACCTGCAAATTGATCACTCGATCGCCGAGAATCAGTACGTCGCCAAAGGGAATCACGGCAAAAGTCACCAGCGCGGGAAAGAGCGCCATGCACGGCGCGAGGGTGTGCAGCAGCTTATCACCGGCGGCCGGGATGAAATCTTCCTTGGTGAGAAATTTAAGCGGATCGGCGATCAGAGTGTTTACCAACCCCATTCCGGCAAAACCGAAAATCGAGGCGCGATTGGCGCCGATGCGATCCTGAATGAGCGCGCTGCCCTTCCGTTCCACCCAGCCCAGGACGCCGGCCAGGTTGAGAACTATGAACAGAACGAGAAACGCTTTTACGCCAACGATGGCCAGGTCGACGATCATGATGCTGCGCCACCGCCGCTGCCCAACTCAATCCCCTGAGGACCGATCGCGTCGTAGGTTAGTCTTTCGTAGCCGGGAATTTCCCGAGCCAAGCTTGCGAAGATCTGCCTTGGGCTGCCGTAGCCGTTTGACTCGCCTGCAAGTTCCAACAAGCGCGCAAAGATTTCGCTGTCCGGGAGCGCGCCTTCGGGCGGGATCAGCGCAGCATTGAGCTTTTGCAGCCGTCCTTTGCGGTTGGTGTAAGTCCCTTCCTTTTCGCCGAAGTGAGTCGCCGGCAGAACCACGTGCGCGAGCTTGGTCGTTTCAGTCACACGCGTATCCTGAACCACGAGAAACGAGAGTTTTTGCAACGCAGCGCGAATCGCTTCCGGATCAGCAGCTTTTGTCAGGTCTTCGCCGACAACAAATGCTGCGGCAAACTCGCCGGCTACAAGCCGGCGCAGCAGCGTGTCAAACCCGTCACTCGAGGCCACTCCCATCGCTCTTGCGCCACGAAAATTCGGTGAACGGTCCGGACTGACGAGAATCTTTTCTACCTCGTTCAGTTCGCGCTCCTGATAGAACACCTCGAGCGCGGCATCGGCGCGAAGCTTCTTCATTACCTTGGCGAACAGATAGGCTTCTTCGTTGGTGTTGCGCCCGGAAAGTATCCCTGCAATCGATGGAGATCCCTTGAGTCCCGCGTACACCGCTTGCAACGCTTGCTCCCAAGTGGCGGGCACTAAGCCGCCCTCCTGGCGAATGAGCGGCATGGTCAACCGCTCGCCGCCGGCGAGATCGTGAAAGCAATAGCGCCCCTCGTCGCACAGCCAGTGACTGTTGACTGCTTCGTTGATGCGCGGTTTGAAACGCGCGATGCGGTTCTGATACGTCTCCACGCTGATGTTGCATCCGGTGCTGCAGCCGGGACAAATCGAAGGCGTTTTTTGCAAATACCAGACGCGCACTTTGAACCGAAAATCCCGGTCCGTGAGCGCCCCCACCGGACAGATGTCCACCACGTTCGCGGAAAGCGGATTATCGAGCACGCTGTCGTCGAAGAGCGCAATGGTCGAATGATCGCTTCGGTTGACGACCGTCAGCTCATCGGTCTTGGTAATCTCCTGACAAAAGCGCACGCAGCGCGTGCACTTGATGCAGCGCTCACCATCGAACACGATGTTGGGACCGAATATGGTTCTCTTGCGATCGTGAACCTTTCCGACATCGAAGCGACTTTCCCGGCGATCGTGCTCCATATAGTAATCTTGCAGCCAGCACTCGCCCGCTTGATCGCAGATGGGGCAATCCACTGGATGATTGATCAGTAAAAACTCCAGCACCGCTTTGCGCACCGCCAAAACTTTGGAGCTTTGCGTCAAAACGCTCATGCCCTCCGCCACCTGAGTGTTGCAGGCGATCTGGAGCTTGGGCATCTTCTCGATCTCGACCAGGCACATCCGGCAATTGCCGGCAATGGAAAGCTTGGGATGATAACAATAGCGCGGGATTTCGATCCCGACTTCGTCGGCGACCTGAATCACCGTCTTGCCTTTGACGGTACTGATTTCTTTACCGTCGATCGTGATTTTTACCGGATCCATAAAAACCTTGGCCTATCGGAGTACTGGAGTGTTGGAGTAATGTTCGTCACCCAGCCATTACTTCAGTACTCCATCACTCCAATTCTCTTCTCACCGTGCATCTTTTCTCCGCGATATGCGCGTCGAATTCATCGCGGAATTTCTTGATAAAGGCCGCCGCCGGCATTGCCGCCGCGTCGCCGAAGGGGCAGATCGTATTTCCCATAATGTTGCCGCTGATGTTGAGAATCAAATCCAAGTCCGCCGCTTCCCCTTCACCGTGTTCGATCCGATGAAATATTTTTTCCATCCAGTGACAACCTTCGCGGCACGGACTGCATTGGCCGCACGACTCGTGGGCAAAAAAACGCGCGAGGTTCCAGGCGGCGCGCACCATGCAGGTGGTTTCGTCCATCACGATCACGCCGCCCGAGCCGAGCAGGCTGCCCGCGGCCTGAACCGATTCATAGTCCAGGTTTACTTTTTCGATTTCTTCCGGTCGCAGAACGGGCATCGAACCGCCTCCGGGAATAACGCCCTTGAGCTTCTTGCCATCGGGAACGCCGCCGCAATCTTCTTCGAGGAATTTTTTGAACGGATAACCCATTTCGACTTCGTACACGCCCGGCTTGGCGATGTGGCCGCTGACGCTGAAGAGTTTTGTCCCTTTGCTTTTCTCCGTGCCCAGCGCGGCGTAGGCTGCCGCGCCGCGCTCGAGAATCCAGGGTAAGGCCGCGAGCGTCTCGACGTTGTTCACCACCGTTGGACAGCCGAACAGACCGTGAGTCGCCGGAAACGGCGGCTTCACTTTGGGCCAGCCGCGGCCTCCCTCCAGAGAAGACAGCAAGGCGGTCTCCTCGCCACAAATGTAGGCACCGGCACCGCGGTGCACGATGACATCGAGATCGTAGCCCGAGTTGAAAATGTTTTTGCCGATTAAACCCGCTTCGTAGGCCTCGGCCACCGCCTCCTCTAAGCGCGTCGCGCCGAAGGCCAACTCGCCGCGCACGTAGACAAAAGCGGTGTGCGATTGAATGGCATAGGCTGCGATCAGAGTGCCTTCCAGGATTGCATGGGGATCGCGCTCGATCAGCAATCGGTCCTTGAAAGTCCCCGGCTCGCTCTCGTCAGCATTGCAGACGAGGTATTTCGGCTTCGGGCTATCCTTCGGCACAAAGCTCCACTTCATGCCGGTCGGAAACCCCGCGCCGCCACGCCCACGCAGCCCGGAAGCTTTGACTTCGTCGATCAACTCCGCTGGCTTCATATTCTCGACGACCCGACGCCACGATCGGTAACCCCCGGCAGACTCGTAGGTCGCGCGGCGGTGAAACTCGGGGACATCGACATTGCGGAGGAGAATTTTTTCCATTTTTTGGCTGCTAAATCGGAGCGCAGAAGCGCGCATGCCTCAGCGCCCCAAACTCATTTCAACGAATCAAGAATTTTCTCGGTCTTCGCTTCATCCAGATTTTCGTAATAATCCTCATTGATCTGCATCATAGGGGCCGTGCCGCAAGAGGCGAGACATTCGACTTCGCTCAAGGTAAACCGACCATCCGCGCTGGTTTGCCCGATATCGATGCCGAGTTTTCGCTTGATGAAAGCAGTGATGCGCTCCGCTCCGCCGAGCGCGCATGGCAGTGTTCGGCACACCTGAATATGATGGCGGCCGATGGGTTTGGTGCTGAGCATCGTGTAAAAACTGACCACGCCCTGCACCCGAGCCGGCGGTTGATCCATCAACGTCGCGACATATTCGATCGCTTCCGGGCCCAAATAACCAAATTCCTGCTGCGCCAAAGACAGCACTGGCAGCATCGCCGCTTCCTTTTTCGGATAGCGCGCCACCGTTTCTTCGAATCTTCTGAGCGTTTCGGGCGAGAATTCTACAGCCATACAATTCAGGACTGAGGCATGAGCGACAGGGACTGAGCGCTAAGAGATAGATACGTGAAATTCCTCTGCCTCACTCCCCAGTCCTCATGACTCGGCACTTTTTTTATCGATCGCACTCGCCGCCGATCATGTTGATCATGCCGAAGGTCGGCACAATATCGGCAACCATGTAACCGTTGATCATCTGATGAAATGCGCCCATGGCGATAAAGCAAGGCGGCCGCACGCGAATCCGATAGGGCCTGCCGCCGCCATCGCTCACGATGTAAAAACCCAACTCCCCATTGCCGCCTTCCACGGCAAAATAGGTTTCCCCCGCGGGTACATGGATGCCCTCCATGATGATTTTGAAATGATGCATCAGCCCTTCGATGCTGTTGTAAACTTTTTCCTTCTCCGGCAGCACAAATCGCGGATCGTCGATCCATACCGGCCCGACCGGCAGTTGTGCGAGGGCTTGCTCAACGATCTTCATACTCTGCTCGATCTCTCGAATCCGACAGATAAACCGATCGTAGTTGTCTCCCCGCGTGCCCACCGGCACCTCGAAATCGAGCTGGTCGTACACTAAGTAGGGAAAACCCTTGCGCACGTCGTAGCCAACGCCCGTGGCGCGTAAAATCGGCCCGGTGAGGCAATAATCGAGCGCGGTCTCTTGCGAAATGACTCCGACGTTCGAGAGGCGATCGAGAAAAATCCGGTTCCGCGACAACAAACGATCGCAATCGTCTAGCAGCTTGCGGATGATCTTGAACGTCCGACTGACGCTTTCCGCAAAGCCTTCCGGCAGATCGTGCTTGACCCCGCCAATACGGACGTATGTGACCGTGAGGCGCGCGCCGGTCAATTGCTCGACGATCCGAGTGATCAGCTCGCGCGCCTCGATCATGTAAAAACCCGCGGTGATGGCGCCAAGCTCGGACGACGCCATGCCGCAACAGGTGAGATGATCGTAGATGCGCGCCAGCTCGCTGATGATCACGCGGATGTACTGGCAGCGCGGCGGTGTTTCCGCGCCGATCAGTTTTTCCACGGTCATGGCGTAACCGACGTTATTGATGAGCGGCGATGCGTAATTTAACCGGTCGGTGTACGGAATCACTTGCGTCCAGGTCGATTGCTCGCAACTTTTGTCGAAACCTCGATGCAAGTAACCCACTTCGACGTCGCAATCGAGAACTTTTTCCCCTTCGAGCTTGAGATTGAACTTGATGGTCCCGTGAGTCGCTGGATGCGACGGTCCCATCTGTAATTCCATGATCTCCGTCGGAAGTTCCTTCACTTCTGCTTTCATACAAAAATACTACCCTTTGGTAGCCAGAGTTTTTTTCATGCGCATCAATTTATTATGCGATCGCTCATCGACAAACGTGCCTTCCACTTTGCGCTCAGGCACGCGCGGCTGAACGAGGTTGACCGGATAGTCCTTGCGCAATGGATGACCGCGAAATTCATCGTACAAAAGGACGCGCCGCAAATCCGGATGCTCGATAAAACGAATGCCGAAAAGATCCCAGACTTCGCGCTCCATGAAGTTCGCGCCGCGCCAGATCGGCGTCAGCGACTCGATCGATGGATCGCTCTCCGGCACCGGAACTCGAATTCGTAGCCGCGCGCGCCGCGCGCGCGACAAGATCTGATAGACGACTTCGAAGCGCGCTTCCTTTCTTTGCCAGTAATCCACCGCAGTGATGTCGGAGAGAAAATCGAAGTCGAGCTCGGGCGTGTCCTTCAAAATCCTAAAGCTTTCTCTCAGCCCGGCACGATCAAGGATCACCACGTCATCTCCCTGCGGGCGCAGGATTTCGATAGCCTTGGACCCTAATTTTTGCCGAATCGTTTCTAGTCGAGAATCGGTTTCCGCCATTTCGTCAATCCCAATCGAGGGCACCCTTCTTCCACACGTAGATGTAGCCGATCGTCAGAATACCGAGAAAAATTCCCATCTGTATCAAGCCAAAGATTCCCAGCTGACGAAAGTAGATCGCCCACGGGTAGAGAAATACGACTTCGAGATCGAAGATCAGAAACAGCATTGCGATCAGGTAAAATTTCACTGAAAAACGAATCCGTGCGTCGCCGCGCGGCGCGTTGCCCGACTCGAACGGCTCGAGCTTCGCCGGATTGGTCGAATGAGGTCCCACTTTCCAGGCGATGAGCAGCAGCGCTAACACGACCACCGCCGCCAGCGTGAACATCACAACCAGCGGAAAATAAGGATTGTTCATTTCTATGATTTAACAACCAACCCTGGGAAAGGAACGGAATGGAGCCAGGCAAAACACCAAGATTGTTAAGTTTTTTCTATGAAAAAAGCGGAGTGAAGTCAAGGTAACGTGCCGCTCGACAGCCTTTCTGGTCTTCAAGTTTGCGCGCTTGCATTGACCATTCACAAGCGTTGGTGCTAATCGGTCGAGGGTCTTTTGAACGAGCCACAACCGTTACCCAGGAGCGGGCCATGAGATTCCGTTCACTTTCGGTCGACAATCTAGTCGTCGCATTTTTTCTCTGTACTTTCGGCTCGGCGGCGGCACAGCAGGCGCTCGACGCGGCGAGGAAAGATGGACAGGTCGTCTTTTACGCCTCGATGGAAGCTCAGTCCGCGCAACGGCTCAGCGCAGCCTTCGAAAAAAAATATCCACTCATTAGAGTCGACACTGTGCGCATCGGCTCGGAAAAGATGGCGACCCGACTGCTTGGCGAAGCACAAGCGCGCAGGATATCGGTCGATGTCGTGCACCAATCGGCTTTCGATTTTTATGGTGTGCTGCAGAAAGGAATTTTCGACAGCTATCTTTCTCCCGAGCGCAGTGCTTTCCCGGCCGACTACAAAGACGACAAAGGACTTTGGACGCTGCACTCCGCGACCCTGAACGTGATCGCTTACAATACGCGGCGATTTCCCGGCTTGCCCGTGCCGAAGGGGTTTTGGGATTTGACGGCGCCGAACTGGAAAGGCCAACTGATCATGGACGAAAACGAGAGCAAATGGATGGCCGGCATGATGA
>JBIOXP010000439.1:0-2672 GCA_044869705.1 Binatia bacterium
CTTACCGGCCGCAGGGCTTTTTAGTTGGCGCTCATGATGCGCCGGGGCCGTATCGGGTGCCCAATTGTTTGGTCGAAGAAAAATACGTTTACACGAACAAGATGCCGTGCGGTTACATGCGCGCGCCGGGTCATCTGCAGGCGATGTTTGCGTGCGAGAGCCAGACCGATCTGATCGCTCGTCAACTGAAGATCGATCCGATCGAGTTTCGCCGCATGAATTTGATGCACGACGGCGACGCCGCGCCGCTCGGCGAAGTGATCCCGCATGTGAAAGCCACCGAAACCTTGCTGAAGGCGCTCGATGAGTCGGGGTATCGGCACGACAAGAAAAAAAATATCGGCCGCGGTTGCGCGATCGCGGACTGGGTTTCCAAAGGCGGCGAATCTTACGCTTTTGTCAAGCTCGATGAGGAAGGCGCCGTGACGCTTTCCTCCGCGGTAACCGACACGGGCCCGGGCGTCTTTACTATGATGCGCCAGGTCGTCGGCGAAGAGCTCAAGGTGCCGCTCGATGCGATCCGGGTCGAGATGTTGGACTCGTCAAAAGTCATCAAGGATACCGGCGTGCGCGGCAGCAGCAGTACGCGCGTGCATGGCAACTCGGCATTGGACGCGGCACAGAAACTGCGCGACGCGATTCTCGACGTCGCCGCGCGTGTGATGGACGCCAAGCCGGATGAATTGATATTGTACGACGGCGGCGTCACTCATAGCCGGGTCGAGCGGCGCATGACCTATGGCGAGATCGCGCGCGCCAACGGCGAACCTTTGATGGCCGAGGGTCATTATCTGAATATGGCCGACGGGCCGGAAGCTTCGCTAGTGGCGCAGGTCGCCGAAGTCGAAGTGGACGAGGAGACCGGCGCAGTGCGCGTGAAGAAACTAACCACAGCGCACAACACCGGCACGATCTTAAATCCCTCGACCCATCAAGGTCAGATTGACGGCGCGGTCGTTATGGGATTTGGCTACGGGCTGATCGAAAATCTCGCCTACGACGAGAGCGGCAAAGTCCTGGCGGCCAATTTGGGCGAGTACAAAATTCCCAACATCCAGGATATTCCCGAGCTCAGGACGGCGATTATTCAATCCGATTTCGGCAGCGGACCCTATAACAGCATGAGCATCGGCGAGACGGCGCTGATCCCGACCGCGGCAGCTATCGCCAACGCGATCGAAGATGCGATCGGCGTGCGCATTAAATCTCTGCCGATCACGGCGGAAAAGGTATTGAACGCACTCAAGGGACGGTAACGCACACACCGACTGCTGGTTTCGGGTTAAGGCGAATCTTTTTCCATCTTGATGTATGGGCAATGCTGTTCTCGGACCGGTCGAGCGAATCGTCAATGCGACTCGCTATTCTCTGAGAGGGTTAATCGATGCGTGGCGCACGCAAGCGCCGTTGCGATACGAATGTTTCGTGTTGGTGATCATCGCGCCGTTGGCGTGGAGCCTTCGAACAACCGCCGTCGAGCGTTCATTGCTGATCGGCAGTTGGCTTTTAGTCATTGTTGTCGAGCTCATCAATTCAGCCATCGAAACAGTCGTCGACCGGATCGGCAGCGAGCGCCATGACCTTTCCGGGCGCGCCAAGGACCTAGGATCTGCCGCGGTTTTCTGTTCCATCGTTCTGGCCGTAACAGTCTGGCTGATTCTTTGCCTCGGGTGAGCAAATTAGTGAAGAATTTTTCGACGTGAATTATGAATCGCGGCACGCGGTGTCCGTAATCACTGCGTGCAATTCGACCACGTGATCCAAAATTTTCGCAAGGAAGAGCTGAAAAAGATACTCAAAAGTCAGGATAGCGATCAGCTTGGCATCTTCTGAAGTCTCGCTAATTGAATCGGTTTGTTGCCTGGAAAGATCGATAACGATTGGCGCGCTGCGCGCGTGAGGCCAACGACATCTCACGGCGAAGCCGGAATTTGCCGCTTTAGGTCGAAGCCAAAGTCAGAGCCTTGAGCAAAATCTCGGGTATCCGAGTGATTCGGCCGGATTGATCGATACAGGCATGCGTGGTTTTGCCGCCGGCTAAAAAGCTGCCGTCAATTTCGCGTGAGATCCGATAAGCGAATTTTAACGAGGCCCGGCCCAATTCCACCAGCGTGGTTTCTATTTCTATAAGGTCGTCGTAGCGCGCCGATTGGGTGTAGCGGCAGTTTACTTCCACTACCGGAAAATGAAATCCTTGCCCCTCGATGGTCGAATAGGGCAAGCCGATTTGACGGAGAAATTCCGATCTGCCGCTCTCAAACCAGCGGAGATAGTTGGCGTAGTAGACGACTCCCATCTGATCGGTATCGCCGTAAATGACGCGGTACGAAATGATGCGTTTGACGCTTGGCCGCTTTTTCATGGCAAAACATCTTTATTTGCTTTTGCCGATTTTCTCAATGCGCCTCATCGCCAGCGACTTGCCTTGACAAGCGAAACTGAAGTGTGATTTAAGCTGATGAAAATTATTTTTCTATTATGATAAAACGGCGTTGCCGATGCACCGCGTCGTCTTTGAGGAGGATGAATCATGAACAATGTGTTAAAAGATTATTCCTGGTTGCTTGGCGTCGCGCTGTTAGCGGTGCTGGGCGTCGGGTGCAGCTCGGTGGAAGAAAAGCCGGCGCCTCCGCCGCCAGCGGCGACGAAGCCTGCTCCTGCGCCGGTTCCGG
>JBIOXP010000440.1:0-9920 GCA_044869705.1 Binatia bacterium
AAAGACAAGATCTACTCTTTAAACGCAAAAAAGCTGTTCAACATTTAGAAACGTTCCACAGTTCCAATCGTTCAGACCGGTAAACCGTTCATATCGTTGGGACGAGGGCTCAACGCTCGATGACGGCAAGTGTTTCGACATGAAACGTCTGCGGAAAGAAATCGAACGGCTGTATCATTTGGAGTCTGTAGCCCCGTTTTGCGAGCTCGGCCAAATCACGGGCCAAGGTTGTCGGATTGCATGAGATGTAAACGATGCGGCTTGGGTTGAGATCAGGGAGGCTCGCCGCAATCTCTTTGGCGCCCGCGCGCGGCGGATCGAGGACGATCTTGGCGAATTCTTCCCTGTGCCGCCTGAGATCTGCTACTGCCGTTGGAACGGCCGCGCAAGTCCACCGAATATTTGTCAAATCATTTTTTTGGGCGCTGAGCTTGCCGCATCTCAGTGCCGCTTTATCGCCTTCGACGGCAATCACTTCTCGGGCCTGTTGAGCGATGGGAAGCGTAAAGTTGCCGGCGCCGCAGTAAAGTTCCAAGACCCGATCAGATCGATTGAATTGAGCCGCGTCCAGCAGCGCCCGCAGCATCTGGCGGTTCCCTGCGGCATTGACCTGCGTGAAAACATCGGCATCGACGCTAAGGCGCAACTTAGCGCCGAGAGCAATTGTGATTGCGGTTTGGCCCCATGTGCGCCGCCACCTCTCGCCAATGAGTATCAAACCACGAATCGTTTCGGTTTTTCGCGTGAGATCCTCGCAAATCGATTCGTCCACGGGCGCGAACGGAGAGACGGCGCCGATCACTGCCACGACTTCGGCGGCCTCATCGCCGGCGACGATTTCGACGTACTCAATGGCGGTGCGCAGCCGGCGAATCCAGTAGCGCAAAAGATCGAGCGCCTGGTTCAGGCGGTCGTCGGCGATCAGACATGAGCGGATTTCGACCAGTTGATGGGAGGCTGTGCCAAAAAACCCGAGCACATTATCGGCCGCCACTTGAAGGCGGACACGCCGCCGATAATTATACTCACTTGCTGCCGGCACAATCGGTCTCAGCTCGAAATCGGTCAATTTGCCGATCCGGCGGAGAGCATCGGTAACACTGTCTTGCTTGGCGCGTAATTGCGCCTCATACCGAACATGCTGCCAGGAGCAACCGCCGCAGGCGGTGAAGTATGGACAAGGCGTCGCCTGGCGCAGTGGCGATGGTGAAATCAAGCGAGTTATTTCGCCCACAGCATAGCGTGGCTTCGATTCGACAATACGTGTTTCTAGCTGATCACCGGGAGCCGTGTGCGGAACCATCACGGCTTTTCCCGAATGGCGGCCGATCCCGTACGGACCGTAGGAAAGCCTGTCGATATGGAGCGTCACCGAATCGTTGCTATTATTTTGCGGCATCTGTTCACAGCCACGTGTTGTTTACCAACGCAAGAAGAGAAATTAACCACAAAAGTGCCAGTGCGGCAAAGCGGGAAGGAAATTTCACCACGAACACGCGAAGCGCACGAAGTAGAATCTTTGAAATCCCTCCTCACCGCCGTTTGCCAAAGGTAGGAATGCCAAGATCGCATGCGCGAGTCGGTTAAAGATTTTATCTTGGCGAGCTTCGTGCCTCGTAGTGAATCGTATCTCGATGTAATCCGTCCGCGCTCACTTTTGACGATGGCTTTGCCGCGGCCGTACGCATATGTTTAAATGCTCGGATGCAAGCGCAAGACGATCCGCGCTTTTTAAAAGGCATTCAGGAGTTCAATGATGGGCTTTTTTTTGAGTGCCACGAGACACTCGAGGAAATCTGGCTGGAAGATCACGGTGAAGATCGGAGGTTCTACCAAGGCATTATTCAGATCGCGGCCGGCTACTATAAGCTCGAACAAGGCGTGCCGGCTGGAGCGCTCAAGCTCTGGCGCATGGGAGTCGAAAAACTCGCGCCCTATAGCCCGGCGCATTTGGGTATCAGTGTCGACGCCTTGATCCAAGCGGTCCAAGAGAATCTTTCCGCGCTCGCTGCGAACGAGACGAGCGAAGCCAACCTAGAGATTCAACCGCCGAGCATTCATCTCATCTGCTGATCGTCCACCGAATGATCCGCTGCATCGACGTTTGCAAAACCTATCGCCAAGGCGACAACGATATTACCGCCCTCGCGGGTGTTTGCTTGGAAATTGCCAAAGGTTCGTTCGTCGCCATTATGGGACCGAGTGGGTCCGGTAAGAGCACCCTGATGCATTTGATTGGCGGGTTGGATCGTCCCACGAGCGGCGATCTCTTGGTGAACGGGCGGCTCATCGGACAAATGACGGACGATCAGGTGACGCTCTTTCGCCGTTATAAGATCGGATTCGTATTTCAATTTTTCAATTTGTTACCGACGTTAACCGCTTTGGAAAATGTCGCGTTGCCGCTGGTGCTCGATGGCCGGCCGAAGGCGGAATCCGACGAGCGGGCGCAAGCTCTGCTCGCGCGAACCGGCCTGGACAAGCGACGGGATCACTTGCCGGACGAGCTCTCGGGCGGTGAGATTCAACGGGTCGCCGTGGCTCGGGCTCTGGCGTTCAATCCGCCGATCCTTCTGGCCGATGAACCGACCGGCAACCTCGATTCAAAAAACGGCGAGGCGATTCTCTCGCTCCTGAAAGAAATCAATCTTGAACAAGAATGTACCGTCGTTATGGTCACGCATAGCGAAGAGGCGGCGCGTTATGGCGATCGGACGATCGTTCTTCGCGATGGGCGGGTCGAAAAGGAACACTGTTGATGCTGGCTTTGTTGGGCTCGATTTCTTGGCGCCATGTGAAGCGGCATCGTCTGCGCACGGCATTGACTTTTTTCGGCATCGCGCTCGGCGTCGCCGTGATCGTGGCGATTGCCGTGGTGAATCGGTCGCTAACGACTTCGTTCGAATCCACCATCGACCAGATCGCCGGTAAAGCGGTTTTGCAGGTCGCCAACGGCGAGAGCGGCATTGCCGAATCTTTGTATCCGGTCATTCGCGATACGCTCGGCGTGCGCGATGCGGCGGCGGCAGTCGAGGGATTCCTGCCGGTGGTCGGCATACCCGGCGAACGGCTCTACGTATATGGCGTCGACTTTCTCACCGATTTTACAATCCGTGAACATCAATTCTCCCAGGCGCAGTTCGGTTTCGAGCAGGCGCTCGATTTCATCGCCAATCCGGATTCCATCGCGGTCACCGAATCTTTGGCGCGCCGCATCGGCGTGCCGGTGGGCGGTCGAGTGACTGTGCTCACCAGCGACGGGCAGCGGGAGCTCACCATCAGGGCTCTTTTAAAAGAAGAGGGAACTGCCAAAGTGTTCGGCGGCAGTTTCGCGCTGATGGATTTACCGGCGGCGCAGCAGGTTTTCGGGAAAGAGGGAAAACTCGACATCGTCGATCTGACCCTGGAACCCGGAGAGCCAATCGGCCGCGTTCAACAGCGTCTCTCCCAACGCTTGAACGGTAGCGCGGAGGTCGAGCGGCCGAGAAAACGCGGCGAGCAGATCGAGTTGCTGCTCACGTCTTTTCGTGTCGGATTGTTTTTTGTCAGTCTGATCGCGCTATTCGTCGGATTTTTTTTGATCTACAACACAGTTTCGGTTTCGGTGATTCAGCGCAAGAGGGAGATCGGCACGCTGCGCTGCATCGGGATGAGGCGGAGTGAGCTTTTCCGATTGATTGTAAGTGAAGCGCTGATATTAGCCCTGGTCGGCTCGACTTTGGGTACGCTGCTCGGCTGGGTTCTTGCCCGTGCGGCGCTGATTGCCGTGGGCGAGACCGTCGGTAATTTATTTTCACTCATTGATCTGGTCGCGGGCAATTTTACGCTCAACGAGTTGGCGCTCGCGCTGGGCGCGGGCGTTGCCGTAGCGCTCGTGGCGGCGCTGTTCCCGGCATGGCAGGCGATGCGTGTGAGCCCGCTGGAGAATGCCAGGCAGGCCGCCTGGCGACCTTCAGGGCGTCAAACCGTTTCGTGGGCCAATCGTCTCGGGCTTTTGTGTATGGTAATGGCGCCGATTTTTTTGCTGGTCGCTCCCTCGGTGGGCGATCCTGTCAAGCGGTTTAGCGTCGGTGTCATCGGGATGTTGATCTTTCTCCTGGCACTGGCCGCGTTTTGTCCGGCATTGATTCGGTTCGCAGTGGGCTGGTTTTGGCGGTCCAAACTGCGTCTGCCCGGTTTCGATGCAGTCGAGCCGCGGCTCGCATCCGATAGCCTGCGGCGCAATCCGGCGCGCTCCGGCATTACCGTGGCGACGGTGGTGATCAGTCTAGCGGCGATTTTTACTATCGCGGCTTTCGTCAGCAGCGTGCGCGGCTCGCTGTTGACGTGGGTCGATCAGATGGTCACGGCGGATTTGATCGTCAGCTCGGGGGCGAGAACTGCCGGGCCTACGAATGTTCCGCTTCGAGAGAATCTCGTGCCCGAACTCAGGAAAATCGCCGGCATCAAAATCATCGATCTGTATCGACTGATCCGTTCTACCTATGGACAGAAGCCGATCCTGATCGAGTCTTTTTCGGCACGTGATTCGGCAGCGGTGCGGAATTTACCGATGCTGAACGGCGATGGCCGACGTGCGTTACAGGAGATGGCCGAAGGCAAAGGAGTGATCGTCAGCGAAAGCTTTCAAAGCAAATTTGGCAAAGGGATGAACGATCGCGTCGAGCTGATGACACCGTCAGGTTTGATCGGCTTCGAGATCATCGGCGTCTACATCGATTATTCGTCGGACTCGGGCAGTGTGTTACTCGACCGCTCGCTCTACAAAAAATATTGGCAAGACGATTTGATCGATGCCTTCGATCTTTGGCTGGAGCCCGGCACCAGCGAAGCTGCGATTGCCGAAATCATAAAAGCCCGTTACGGGGAACCGTATCAGCTTTTCATCAGCACGCACCGCCAGCTCAAAGAGGCGGTCGTGCGCATCATGGAGCAATCGTTTGTGGTCAATTACGCCGTCGAGATCGTTGCCATCGTCGTGGCCATTTTCAGCGTAATCAACACACTTTTGGCTTCGATTCTGGATCGTACCCGGGAGATCGGTGTCTTGCGCGCGATCGGCGCAACTCAGGCTCAGGTGCGCCGCATGATATTTATGGAAAGCGGTTGGATGGGCCTGATCGGGGGGATTGTCGGGCTATTCGGCGGCAGCGTGATGGCCTATCACCATGTGGTGTACAACACCAAGGAACTTACCGGCTGGACCTTTCAGTTTTACTATCCGTACGGCGTCGCGCTGTTTACCGTGATTGCTGCAGTCGTGTTGTGCTTTATCGCGGGATACGGTCCGGCAAAACAGGCCGCAACAATGCCGATCGTGACCGCGATCGGCTATGAATGAGGTGAAAGGGGCGATGTCTGTATCCGCCTCGCTCCGCTAGGAGGTCGGAATTTCGGTGAACATTACGAAGCGAGCGCGGCGATTCTGGACCCGGCATTCTTCGGTGTGCTCGAAACAGGCGGGCGCTTCCTTGCCGTAACTGATGGTGACGAGCCGTTCCGTCGAAATGCCTTGCTGGATAAGAAAATCTCTCGCGCTTTGGGCCCGCTTCGCGCCAAGCGCGAGATTGTATTCCGCAGAGCCGATATCGTCGCAATGACCTTCGACCTCGACCCGCGCTTTAGGGTTGGCCTTCATCCATTCGGCATTTTTTTTAAGAATTTCCTGAGCTTGTGGCTCGAGTTCGACGCTATCAAACGGATAATAGACGTCTTTGAGGGCCGCCCCGGGCGGAGTCACGGCGGCGAGGCCTCGGCTAATCGCTTCCATTGCGGAAGGGGAGTGCACCGCGTTCGCGAGGTTGGCTAACGAATCGGGCGCTGAGAAGAGTTTCGGAGTCGGTGAGTCTTCCACCGAGCAACCGGCCAAAAAAACAAGCATAATGAGACACAGCCGGGCACGGTGAAACGCTGTTAGCGACAAATTAGTTATCCTTGGGCGAAATCGTAAGTATGGATATTTTCGGTGATTTGGCGTCGTTTTGTCAAGTTTTTTTTGAGCCAGCGCCTAGGCGTGCGTCTTTTCTAGCAGGAGTTCGTAATTTGAAAGACCCAGCCCCGCAGAGGCCGCCGATCGTATCGATGAGCACGTCGATCACACTTGGGGTGCGGCTCGGGATGAAAGACTGATGCCACTCGTCGCTAACGGCGTAGAACAGCGTAATCGCGATGCTCAAGGCAAAGCGGCGGGATGGGCTACGGCTAAAGTCGTGAGAACGCAAGGCGCGCCACAATAGCCTGCCGAAGATAAAATATTCAGTAAAGTGACCAAGCTTGCGAATGACCGCGTGTATGCGCTCAATATGATCGGCGGTGAGCACTGGAAAGATCTGCTGCAGGATAGGCCCGAGCGCTCCCGCCGTATTTGCGCTAGAAAAAATATCAGTGGAAAAAAAGAAGATCAGCGAAGCCCAGAAGAGAACGGGGAGCCAACTTCGCAGAAGCTCGCGGGCGCTGCCGATCCGGGCTCCGGGCATAAGTGATTATTTCACGGCCAGGCGAGAAGTTTAACCGCCGGCGCTCGCACGCGCGGACAAACTTTATTTGTCGCGGGATTGTGGTTAGAACTGACGATAAGCGAACAGAGGAAATTACATGAAACACCAAGTTACTTTGATTCCGGGCGACGGTATCGGTCCGGAAGTCACCAAACCGACTTTGCAGATCATCAAAGCAGCGGGCGTCAAGATTGATTGGGACTCACATCTGGCGGGCGCCGAAGCGCTCAAAAAGCACGGAACGACGATGCCCAAAGCGTTAGTGGACTCTTTTGAAAAAAATCGCGTCGCCCTCAAGGGCCCGGTAACGACGCCCGTGGGCGAAGGCTTCAGCAGCGTGAACGTCGCTCTGCGGCAAAGTTTCAACCTCTATGCCAATCTCCGCCCGATCAAAAATCTTCCCGGAGTGAAAGCGCGCTATCAAGGCATCGATCTTATTGTCGTCAGAGAAAATACCGAGGGCCTCTACTCGGGAATCGAGCATGAAGTGATTCCGGGAGTGGTCGAGAGCCTTAAAATCATGACCGAGAAGGCGTGCACGAAAATCGCAAAGTTCGCCTTCGACTATGCGCGCCGTAACGGGCGCAAAAAAGTCGCTGCCGTGCACAAGGCCAATATCATGAAGCTCAGCGACGGTTTGTTTTTGGACTGCGCGAGAAAAGTTTCGGCGGGTTATAAAAACATTGGATTCAGCGACGTGATTGTCGATAATGCATGCCTGCAACTGGTGATCGATCCGTGGAAATTCGACGTTCTGCTGATGGAAAATCTCTATGGCGATATTGTCTCAGATCTCGCCGCCGGTCTAGTCGGCGGCCTCGGAGTCGTTCCTGGTGCAAATCTCGGCGATCGACACGCGCTCTTTGAAACGGTTCATGGCAGCGCGCCGGATATAAAAGGCAAAAACATTGCCAACCCGACTGCCATGATCCAGGCCGCGGTGATGCTGCTGCAGCATCTCTCCGAAAAAAAAGCGGCGAGCCGAATCTGCGTCGCTCTGGAGCAGGTTTTGACTCGCGGCGAGGTCCTCACGAACGATCTCGGCGGCAAAGCATCCACCAAAGCGTTTGCCGAGGCGATCATCAGGGAAATCGAGAGATAGCTGCTCACCCGCTCCGGTCTGACCGGCTCTGTAAAATGATAGTCTCAAGCCTGGCAAGTGATCCACTGGCGCGGGTACGCGTTCAGACTTTCACAGCCGTTTTTCTTTACGACTAAAGTTTCCCCGAATTGTAGCCCCATCTTTTCATCGTAAGTCATGAGATTGGGTTGAATGACGATCACCATATTTTTCCGGAACGCGATCTCGCGGGATTCGTGGCGCTTACGCGTTTTGGTCTGAAATATCGGCGGATACTGATTCACCCCGTGCACGAGATCATCGTAAGTGCTGTAGCCGCGCCGATGAATAATCTCGGCAGCTTCTTCCGCCTCAGTCGTGGTCGCGCCGTCTTTAATGACCTTGGACAAAACTTCGAATGCTTCGATCGCAGCATCGTGCATCTTCTGCCACTCCGGCGTCGGTCCTTCGCCGATGGAAAAAGTGCGGTGAATCTGCCCGCTATAACCCGAATAGGCACCGCTGATCTCGGTAATCAGCGCGTCGCCTTTTTCCAATTTGCGGTTGGAATGAAACTGCGACGGCACCGGAAAATCAGGGCCGCGCATCGGCATGCTGCTCATAAAATGAATGCCGGCATAGCCACCGGCCTTGAGATACACAGGCTCGATGATCGCCGGGATTTCATCTTCGCGGATTCCTGATCGGAGATTTTCGGCCAGCGCCTGGATCGAGCGATCCGTAAGCTCGGAGGCGAATCGAATGCGCTCGATTTCTTCCGCGCTTCTCACGGTGCGCATCATGCGGATTTTTCCACTGAGATCGACAAAAATTGCCCCGGGATAGCTTTCACGGAGCTGGTTATAAACTTGGTATGAGATCGCGCCTGCCAGGCCGATCTTTTTCGATCCCAGATCGCGCTCGCGAAACAGTTCAATGACGCTGCGCGTCGTGTTCGCTCCGGCCCAGCGCACGTCGCGGATCGAGGACATCACTCGCGCCATCGGGTAATGATTGAATAGCTGCATTAAAATTACCGGCTCTTTGGCGGTTTGCATGAGCAAATAGGCTTCTCGGCTGCTCGGCCAATCGCTGAGCCAATAAATGTCCGACGCATAGCGCCCGCTACCATAGAAAAGCAGCGCGTCAAGGCCTTCGTCGGCCATGAGCCGGTACACGGCATCGTGTCTTCGTCGGATTTCGGCGTCGGAAAATGTTGGGTAATCGGATCTTTGCCGCATGAATTCTGCCTCCAGGAATTTTTTGGTGAGGTGGGCAGCGGCTTAAAAAAACTCGCCGCAGTTTGCTCGTTCTCTGTATCATTCGAAACGCCAGCGGGCAACGCTCAGTAAATCAACGTTGTCCCGACCAGCCTGGACATTTCGCCGACTGCATGCGAGTCTCCAAGAATTGATTCGCAACAGTAGGAGGCATAGATGCCAGTATTTCTTACCGTGCAACGCTTGTTTGTCGCTTTGATTCTTGCGCTATTTTTTGCGAGCAGCGGCGCTTGGGCGCAATCCGGGAAAGGCGAGTACGAACCGCACGTAGGTCAGGAGGGTAAGGATGTCATTTGGGTGCCGACGCCGCAGGCCCTGGTTGAAAAGATGCTCGATATGGCGAAGGTCACGGCAAAGGATTACGTCATCGATCTTGGATCCGGTGATGGCCGAACCGTGATTACCGCTGCAAAGCGAGGCGCCAAAGCGCTCGGCATCGAGTACAATCCCGATATGGTCGAACTGTCCAAACGCAATGCCGCGAAAGCAGGAGTGAGCGACAAAGCGAGCTTCGCCAAGGCGGATCTGTTCGAAGCGGATCTTTCTCCCGCGACCGTGATCACCATGTTCCTGCTGCCGGATATCAATCTGAAGCTGCGCCCGAAAATCCTCAACTTAAAGCCTGGGACGCGAATCGTTTCCAACTCATTTACAATGGGTGATTGGAACGCGGATGATACGGCGGTCGTCAAGGAGGGCTGCGCCTCCTATTGCACCGCCTATCTCTGGATTGTGCCGGCCAAGGTAGAAGGGACTTGGCAGCTTGGCGACGGGACGCTCACCTTGAAGCAAACCTATCAGATGGTTTCGGGTACGCTCAACCGCGGCGGTAATGCCGTTCAGATCGCCAATGGCAAGCTCGACGGCGATCGCATCACTTTTAACGCCGGAGATACGCTTTATACGGGCCGGGTCACGAGCAGCGGCATGGAGGGGACGATCAGCACGGGCGGCGAATGGAAAGCTGTCCATGCGGGGCGATAGGTACAATGCGGCATGTTTGATTTTTCGCCGGTTCGATTATTCCCGAGACACTGATGCTGATCCGCCGCACGCTTTTGACCGGCGCGATCGCCATGATCT
>JBIOXP010000441.1:0-7607 GCA_044869705.1 Binatia bacterium
GGTGCTACAATACACTGCGGTCTACGAGATTAGGCTCATTCCCCAATCCAGAGACGGTCTATCTCTTCATTGACGCGTGTCGCGCACCTGAAGTAAAAGTCAGCTCAGCCGCTGCTGCTGTTCGACGGAATAATTTGGCGCTGCCATACTTTCGTCTCCCGGCAGCAATATCTCAGTCTTTATGGCAATCAAGAAAGCCACTAGCGGTAAAAAGCCGAGCCGGGGTCGTACGTTGGCCAAAACGTCGGTGGCTGAACAAGCGCAGACGATCACTGATCCACGCCGGCAGCTCGCTGAATCGTTGGAGCGAGAGAGAGCCACTGCCAGCGAAAACGCGCGGCTGTTCAAAGAACTCAAGGAATCACTGGAGCAGCAGACGGCCACGAGCGAGATTCTTGGGGTGATCGCCAGCTCGCCGACAAACGTCCAGCCCGTATTAGATGCCGTGGTAAAAAATGCTGCGCGGCTTTGCGACGCAAACGATGCTCAGATCGGGTTAGCGGAAGGCGACGCGTTCAAAATGGTAACACGCTTGGTTCCAACCAGTCATGAACGGACTCGCCCGATAACCCGGAATCGCGTGAGCGGCCGTGCGTTCGTTGATCGGGAGACCGTTCATATAGCCGATCTTCAGGCAGTGTTATCGGAATTTCCAGAATCTCAGAGAGGTGATCCGAGAGATTTTGTTGTTCGCACGGTACTTTCAACGCCATTGATACGGGAGGGTACACCTATCGGTGTCATGTTGGTGCGGCGCAGCGAAGTGCGTCCATTTTCAAAAAAACAAATCGCACTCATCAAAACCTTTGCCGATCAGGCAGTGATTGCTATCGAGAATGTCCGTTTGTTCAAGGAACTTCAGGAGCGCAATGCGGAATTACGTGAAGCGCTGGAACATCAAACGGCAACTTCTGAAGTGCTTGGTATTATCAGTCGATCACCTACCGACGTACAGCCGGTGCTCGAGGCGATTGTGGAGAGTGCGGCGAAGGTTTGTGGCATTGATGACGTTGTGCTGAGATTGCGCGACGGTAACATGATGGTGGCGCGGGCCCATTTCGGTTCCGTTCCGTTGCATCCTGATACCGTCCAGCTCAGTGTTGATTCGCCCGCGCCTCAATGGGTTCGGCAGCACGGTACACTTCACATAGCCGATGTCGGAGCGCAGAATGAATTTCCGTTTTCTGATCGCTCACTACGTACTTTCTTGGCCGTGGGACTTCGGTTGGATGGTGAATTGGTCGGATCTTTGAACGCGCGTCGCAATCAGGTGCACCCCTTCAGTGCGGCACAAATAAAGTTGGTTGAAACCTTTGCTAACCAAGCCTTGATCGCGCTCGAAAACGCCCGGCTCTTCAATGAGTTAAAAGAGTCATTAGAGCAGCAAACCGCGACGAGCGAAATCCTGGGCGTGATCGCTGCGTCCCCGACCGATGTTCAGCCGGTGCTGGATGTCGTTGCCCAAAATGCCGCTCGATTGTGCGAAGCTTCTGATGCTCAAATCATCCGTGTGGAAAATGATTTTATTCGTCCAGTAGCACACTACGGAACACAACCCGCACGTTCACGTGACGACAAGCAACTTATTTCCCGCGCCGTCGTAACGACCCGAGCCATTACCGATCGAAAAACGATTCACGTACACGACCTTGCGACAGAAGTCGATACTGAGTTCCTAGAAAGTAAACGATTTCAACAGCGTTTCGGAACGCGCACAATTCTTGTCACCCCTTTAATGCGCGAGGGCGTTCCCATCGGGGCGATTTTTATTCGCCGCACGGAAGTACGGCCCTTCAGCGACAAGCAAATCAAGCTGCTCGAAACCTTCGCTGATCAGGCGGTCATCGCCATTGAAAATGTGCGGCTCTTCAATGAACTACAAACGCGCACGCAGGAGCTGGCGCGATCGGTCGGTGAGCTGAAAGCGTTGGGGGAAGTTGGTCAAGCGGTCAGCTCCACTTTAGATCTTGAAACCGTACTGACGCGCATCGTTGCGCACGCCGTTCAACTGAGCGGAACTGATGGTGGCGCGATTTACGAGTATGACGAGAACACTGAAGAATTTTTGCTTCGGGCCACGGACCATATGGAAGACGAACTTATTGACGCGCTTCGTGCCGATCCGCCACGCCTGGGAGATGGAGTGATAGGAAGAGCGGCAGCAACACGCGAGCCGGTACAGATTGCCAATATTATGGAGGCGCGAGCCTACCCACCGCGCATGAGGCAGTTGCTGGAACGGTTTGGCTTTCGCGCCAGTCTGGCTATTCCTTTATTTTGGGAGACGCGCATTATTGGCGGGTTGGTAGTGCGACGACGAACGACGGGCGAGTTCCGTCCGGAGGTAACGGAGCTTTTGAGAACATTTGCAACGCAGTCGGCGTTGGCTATTCAGAACGCCCGCCTTTTTCGGGAGATCGAGGAAAAGAGCCGCCAAATCGAAGCGGCCAACCGGCACAAATCTGAATTTCTCGCCAACATGTCCCACGAGCTTAGAACGCCGCTCAATGCCATTATCGGCTTCTCTGAGGTTTTGCAGGAAAGACTGTTCGGGGAGTTAAATGAGAAGCAGGCGGAATATACGTCAGATATTCTCACATCGGGGCAGCATCTGCTGTCTTTGATTAATGAGATTCTCGATCTCTCAAAGGTCGAGGCCGGCCGCATGGAGTTGGAACTCGCATCATTTGATTTACCACTGGCGATCGAGAATGCACGCACCTTTGTTCGCGAGCGCGCGGTGAAGCATGGGATAACCCTCGATGTCGATGTGGATGACAGACTTGGCGAATACGTCGGTGACGAGCGCAAGATCAAACAAATTCTTCTGAACCTGTTGTCCAATGCAGTGAAGTTCACGCCCGAGGGAGGGCGGATCAGCATCAGCGCCAAAAAAACCGACGATGGCGCGGAGATTTCGGTCAGTGACACGGGTATCGGTATTCCGCCGGCTGAACAAGCGACGATTTTTGAAGAGTTTCGCCAAGTCGGCGGCGATTATGCTCACAAGAAAGAGGGAACCGGGCTCGGACTGACACTCGCGAAAAAGTTCGTCGAGCTACACGGAGGGAAGATCTGGGTGGAGAGCGAAGTCGGCCAAGGCTCGACGTTCACCTTCACGCTGCCTGAGAGGCCAATGTCTCATTGAGCGGCGGATTTCTCGGCAGCGTTGCGCGAGCTGTGTCCCTAGGCTGAGACCTTCAACAGTGATGCCCCCGGGATATCGGGTACGGGCAGCTTACTTGATAGTGGCACGAGGAGGAATCAATGGAAGCCCGATCGGCGAGAACTGATGCCCTTGGCCGCCGCCACCACAGCGCCGCGATCACAGCGCCGGTGATTATCTGTCTTACCCTGCTGGCCTGTGCAGACATTCAGAAGGACGTAACTACGGCACCTATAGCATCACACCAACAACCTCCGTCATGGGCATATCCGATTCAGCTTCCTGCGACACCAGCTCCAGACGATGGCGTCCCTAAGCGTGTTCCGGGAAGCAGCGTATCGCTCACGCTTACTCAGATTCGCGACCTTTATGTTCCACCGGATTGGCATCCTGACGATCACCCGCCGATGCCGGGAGTTGTCGGCCGCGGCAGAAACCCAAAAACATTTGCATGCGGGTACTGCCACTATCCGAACGGGCAGGGACGTCCTGAAAACTCCAGCCTCGCCGGTCTTAGCGCCGGTTATATCGCGCAGCAGATTGCCGATTATAAAAATAACCTCAGAAAGAGCTCGGAACCCAAAATGGTGCCGCCACCGATGATGGTCGACAATGCAAAGAGCGTTACGGACGAAGATGTAAGAATTTCCGCCGAGTACTTTGCCAGTCTCAAGTACCAGCCTTGGATCAAAGTGGTTGAAACCGATACCGTGCCGAAGACTCAGGTGGCGGGCTTCATGCTTGTGCCGTTGGAGGGAGCAGGCGTAGAACCGATCGGACAGCGCGTTATCGAGGTTGCGCAAGACGTTGCACGAACTACCCTGCGCGATTCGAGGTCTGGTTTTATCGCATACGTACCCGTCGGCAGCATAAAAAAAGGTGAGGCCCTCGTCACCACTGGTGCCCGAGGCAAAACGACTGTCTGCGCAACCTGCCACGGCCAGAACCTGAAAGGCCTAGGAGATGTGCCGCCACTGGCGGGCCGTTCACCGACTTACACCGTGCGCCAGCTATACGATTTCCAAAGCGGCGCCCGTGCCGGACTACTGAGCCCGCTGATGAAGGAGAGCGTAGCGAGACTGACCATCGAAGACATGGTATCGATTGCCGCATATACTGCGTCCTTGAGTCCATGAGTTCCGAGGTGCCAAGCAACTTACGAAGCGATCACGTAATGCAAATTTGTGGAGTGTCGGGGTGGAATTTGCACCGCCGCTCCTGGATGAGCTCCGGGCATAACGATTTCTTTGTTGTTGGCGTTTTTTATCGTGAAGCGTCTTTGAATCGCGGCACTAAATGCGTTTCGTAGATCTCAGGAATTGAGCTTCGTCCATCGGAAGCAGATATTTAACTTCGGCTTACGTTCATATCGTGTTCCGTTTCGATCAACTCGCTTTCGCAACCACTCGATTCGCTAGGCCATAATTCGAGTGGATCCTCCTTTGCTGCGGCAATTCCCATCAGCGTAACCCCTGCCTCGTAGCGGTCATTCGCACAAATCTCCAGTTGCTCGCCTGATAGAATTTACCTGCGAGTCGTTGGTTGAGATCGACACAACTCACCAGCAACCGAATTCCTGGGTCTCCAAGATTACTACCGAGTGGATCGGCTCAATCGGCCGGCAAGCGGCCCCGGCCTCGATAAGGAAATTACGTGATACCGGTTTCAATTTCAAAGCAACCAAAGCTCGAGTGACTTTATGAAAATACGAATAGGCAGCAAAGAACGCAAAGATGACGCGGGCGAAATTCTGTCCGACTCTATTGTCCTTTGAGAACCCGAATCGCGGGTTGACATCCCTCATCGCGCGCCCCTAGTATCCGTTTAACTTCTCCGAAAGGGAGACGCGCTTATGAAGATCCGGTCATTGGGTTTTTTTCTCATGCTGGTGTCTCTTTACGCGATTCCCACGACAACCATTGCGGCTTCCGCTCCGCAGAAAGCAGTGATCACGCCTGCGAGTTTCAGCGACCGCGAGGGAATGCTCGTGGTCGCTCAACAGCAAGGTTTTTTCCGCAAACATAATGTCGACGCGCAACTGGTCTTGATGCCCAACGGACCGCTCGCGCTCACGGCCTTAGCAGGAGGTGAATCTCAGTTTTATTACGGCACCACCTCAGGCGCGAGCTTAGGATCGGTTTTGAACGGACTCGACGGCGTCTTCGTGGCCGGGTTTGTCAAGCGGCTGGTCGGCGCCTTTGGAGTCGGCCGCGACATCAAGACTCCCGCCGACTTGAAGGGCAAAAGGATCGGCGTGGCGAGCCTTAGCGGCGGCAACTGGATGTTTACAATGCTTGCGCTTGAGCATTGGGGCATCGATCCAAAGCGGGACGGCATTGTTTTCAGAGTCATTGGCGATACCGGCGCGCGCGTGCAAGCGATCGCCACAGGGCTGATCGATGGATCATTGCTAGGCTATACCCACGGCGCGATCCTGAAACGTCAGGGCTATCCGATTCTCGCCGACGTAGCGGATCTGAATATTCCTTTTCAAGACAGCGGCCTGTTTACGCGTAAAAGCTTCATTGCGCAGCATCCGGAGACGGTCGAGAACGTGCTTCGCTCCCTGCTGGATGCGATTGCGTTTATTCAGGAGCCCGATAACAAAACGGCGGTCCTGAAGGGCCTTGCAAAATGGTTGCGCCTGTCAAACCCGGAAGAAGCATTAGATGGGTATGATTTTATGCGCAGAATGTACACGCGACAGATTTACCCGAGCCTGGATGGTATCCGCAACAGCATCCGGGTACTGACACTTACAGACGAAAAATTCGGTCGCCTTAAGGCCGAAGATCTGACAGACGATCGCTTTGCGAAAAAGCTCGAAAAGGAAGGGCTGTTTTAATGACTGAACTACACCGGTAAGATCGGTGGAGTTTCAGGCATGGAGACGCCACTTGATCAGTCGATTCGCTCTCGCCAGCACATTGCGCGGAATCGTCAGGCCGATCTGCTTGGCGGTTTTGAGATTGATCATTAACACAGCATCTCTCAGACAGTAATCGAACCGTGTAGAGTAGCTTAACGGATTGACGCGCCACCAAAGAATTGGGACCGCCTCTCAACGCCGCTTCAGGATCGTTTCCATCACTGCTCTTCGTTTGTGGGCTCGGAGCTATTTTGAACTTCGATCCTAGCGTACTGGCCATCCGGTTGGAGATTGCGCCGCTTGCGCTGGTCGTGGATCAGATAAACCAATCCCGCCCCCAAAGTCAGGAGTGACCAGGTAATTCCTAAACCGGGTGAACCAAAAGCAGAATAAAAGACAGTGCGAACATGCGTCACTGAGTGATAAAGCTTTTTGAATGACGTCCCGTTAAACCTCATAAAGCTGCTGCTCCCGCATAAACTTTTTTGCAGTATAACGCATCTGTCGTGCCATGGGGGCGCATGAGCTTGAGAGAAGATGATAGTATTTTGAGGAAATGATGAAACTTGCGGATCGACAGGCTTGGTCAACCTTACATTAGGATGGTCGAACTGATGTTGTGATCTCGATCGGCCGGGACCTTGCGCTGTTCTGGCCGAAATAACCCGGTTGGAAGGGACAAACTGCCCCTCTGGTCAGAGTATTGCGCAAAGTTCGAAAGTTGACAAGGCTCCGTCGGCTAGTGGATATTAACAAATTCAACGAAAACTACTGCCAGAGATACTGACAAGGGGAGTATGAAATGAATACGCTAGACCGTAACGATCCCTACACGGTTACTTCAGTGGACGATCTCGCGAAGATTTATGCCAAGCCGTTGCCCAACGTCGCTACCAAGGAAACCGACCACATTACCGAGGTCGGCCGCGCCTTCATTGCGGCATCACCGTTCCTGGTGCTCGCGACCGCGAACGGAACTAGCATCGACTGTTCGCCCAAGGGCGATGCGCCGGGTTTTGTGCAACTGCTCGACGATCGCACACTGTTGATTCCCGATCGACCGGGCAACAACCGCATCGACGGAATGCGGAACCTGCTCGTTAACCCGAAGGTCGGTATCATTTTCATGGTCCCGGGATCGAACGAAACGTATCGTGTCGCTGGCAGCGCGACAATCAGCACGGACCCGGACTTGCTGAAGCGATTCGACGTGCGCGGCAAACTGCCGCGCGTCGTGATCGTTGTCGCTGTCGCCGAAGCGTTTAATCACTGCCCCAAAGCCTTCGTGAGGGCGAAGCTGTGGGATTCGGCGGAGCGCCCGAGCGGCGCGCCCAGCCACGGCGACTTCGCCGCCGCCCGCGACGGCAAGGATGCTGATTACGCGAAAGCTTACAACGAGAAATATGCCGAGCGCCTGAAGACCGAGCTTTACTGAGATCTTGCGAAGCTTCTACAACCCGCTTCTCAGCCGCGTCAGAATAGTGATTCAAGCCGGTTGCGGCTTGTCACTTTTGGCTGGCGCGACCAGACTCTCCAGCTCGAGATTCGTGGAAGGTGAAATATCGGCCTTCA
>JBIOXP010000442.1:0-4187 GCA_044869705.1 Binatia bacterium
GACTTTTACTCTTCCATTGATTCGCACCGTCGAATTGTGCCCTGGAATGAAGAAAAGCAAGCCGATTTTTGGATTGCTTTCTATATTGCCATACCCATGGAAAAGTTTGTTGCCTGCGACATCCGGAATGAATAATTGGTTGTCGTTCATAACCTTCACAAACCCTGGCATGCCACCCTTCGGCGAAGCGTCGCAGTCGCCGTGGTCGTTGCTCGTCGCCATGACGCAAAATGGCGAATGCCGAATAAAATCCTGAATCCAGCCGGCCATGAACGGCCGAACCTTGCCTTTGGTTCGCTCCGCTGGATAACCGAACTTGTCTTGATAGTTCGTGCTCATCGTCAGCTCCTTAAAGATCAGCGTTTCCGGCTGATCTCGGCCAGCAACTCGAGCTGGATTTCCTGCATTTGCGCCAGACGTTCCCACTGATGCGATAGCAAATGATCGAGCTTCTCGTGCAAGTGGCGAATCTCCAACTCTGCCTTGAGATTGACCTGGTAATCGTGTTCCGAACGCAATCGATCTTTCGCGTCTTGGCGGTTTTGGCTCATCATGATAATCGGGGCCTGAATCGCCGCGAGGCACGAGAGCATCAGATTTAACAAAATATAAGGGTACGGGTCGGTAGGATGTGCGTATAAAGTGAATGAGTTGACACCGATCCATAGCGCGAGAAAAATCCCGAAGAGAATGAGAAATGTCCAACTGCCGCCGAATGCCGCGATCCGATCGGCCAAACGCTCGCCAAGTGTCCATTCTCCCTGGAATTCAGTATCCACGTTTTTTGACAGGGTCTCATGATCGCGCAAACTCGTGAGGACTTCGTTTTCCAGCGACGTCAATTCGCCCTTTTCTGATTCTAACAGAGAATGAACGTATTGGCTTCGATAACGATTCAAATCCGGCCGGCAGATGAATTTTTCCTGTGACCAATCTGAATGTTCGCGCAAGATTTGTTGAGCTACAGCATCTCGCAACGCTATTCCTGGGACCAAATCGCGCAGCGCGAACGTCTTGCCGCAAATGCCGCAGACTTTGGCCTCTCTGGGATTTGCCATCGAGTTCACGACCCAAGATATAGGACACTAACTCTTCTCCAGAAAGCTCAGCCGCTCGGCCATGGGCGTTTCCGGAAAAACATAACCGCAGGATTTGCAGGTACGAAGCCTCAGATCGTTGTTGAATTCCGTATACACGGCAGTGACTTGTGCCGGAATATCGCCTTGGTGGACTACGCGTGAAAGAACCAGGGCGTCGCACTGCTCACAGAACCAAACGAACTGCTCCGTTTCGTCTGAACGCCGCTTACGTTCGATCACTAAGCCCCAGGTGTTTTCAAATCGCCGCGGTGAGTGCGGCAAGCCGCCGGGGCAAACAAAAATCTCGCCCTCTTTGATCCTGACGACCTGGCGGCGTTCGCCTTTCGGTTTGAGAACAAGCTCCATCTCGCCATCGACCTGATAGAAAAATTCGTCGCCCGGATCGACGTGGAAATCGAGCCGCGTATTCGGTCCGCGCAACATCATGACGATAAAATCCTTCTGAGTAACCAACATTTTGTTCGTACGAAACGGCGGGTTGAACAGATGCTGGTTCTCGGTGACCCACTGCTTAAGATGAGTTGTCGAAAGAAAATCCATAAGGTGACCTCGACCTGCTTCAAAGGACGCGATAAATCGCGTCCCTACGTATGATGCTTCGGTTATTTCTTTCGCTTCGTGCACTCCCGCGCCACGCCATCGGTCAGCGTCCACCAGATCGACAACCCTTTGCGCAATGCTTTCAGCACCCGTACCTGCAACTCGTGGGTGGTGGCGAATTGCTCAACCAGTTCGTAGCCGATGTTGCTATGCTCCGTATCCGCCTCGCCGTGCTCGGCGAAAAATTCAATATCGTGCGGCTTCAAACCGTAATGATCGCGGAAGCTGCGGAAGAATTTTCCGCCCGTTAGCTGATTGGAGAATTCGTTACAGCAATTGGTTGCGGCCACCTGTTCCAGGATGTGATTGCTCCTGAGCGCAATGTCGAGCCAGCCGATCCTTGCCAACACGGTCGTCGGCAAGAAGTCTTCGTCCGCCTCGCAGCGCTCGAGCTCTTTGCCGGGAATCCCGATGCTCTCGCCGAAGCGAAGAAATAGAGCGCGATGTCCGAGAACAGGGCGCGGCGAGCCCTCGAAGTACGTGTAGCCGACTTCCGAGTGGATAATGTCGACGAATTTTTTGTGAATTTCCGGATCGTGGATGCCGGAGAGTTGGCAGCGCACCAGCTTGGCGGTGTTGATTGCCACATTGTAGGCGAAGATGCCCCAGGCTTCCTTCGCCCAAATCCTCACTGCTTGCAGCGGCAACTTGCCCTCGTACAGGTCCAGATAAAACGGGTGGTGCAAGCGCGCGTGGCCCGCCTTGACTTCATCCACCAAGACGTCGCAGAAATTTTTCGTCGTTAGCGTTTCGCCTCTTAACACCGCTTCGGCTGACATCATTCACCTCGAGTATAACATCCTTGACCTCTATCGTTTCCGCTTTCTCCTTTTGCGATCATCATGTTTGAACTTGTTGGCGTTGCAGGCGATTTCGACGCGATTCCCGTCGGGATCCAGGAAACTGATCGAACGATTACCCGCAACCAGGAGAGTTTCCGGCCCGCTGACGACCGGAATTTTTCTGCGCTTAAGGACTGGATAAATTTTTTCGATAATATCGTTGGAGTCCACATACACGCAAAAATGATGCAGTTTAGGCGCGCCGTCGCCGTTGACGTGCTTCATTCCTTTCGGAAGTGCCTGCAGCGCGATGTCGTGGTGCTCTTTTCCGTAACTCATGAAAGTCATCTTAGTGTCGAGATTTCGTGCCGAAACTTTCAAGCCGAGAATCGCGCGATAAAAACTTTCCGATTTCTTGAGATCCGCGACATTGAGCACGATATGTCCGAGCACGCCGTTGCGAATTTTCATAGGAGGTCATAATAAATAACGCTACTCGGTTAGTGTCAAGGCGAGATCCGGAACTGCGGTATCAGCAAAATAGACGAGAAGCCGCATCGCCATGTACGGCGACCCATTTAGGGTCTTTGTTTTACCTAGCCGCGGGGGCATGCGCGCTTCTGAGTGCCCGTCTCGACTTTCCGTAAAACGAGGGTTGACCGGCAGGTTTATGGCTCCTCCGCGATCGGTCACGATTGTGATGCTGCTTAGCAAAGCATTTGGGTGCGACACGCGGCGGCGCCGATTGACGACCGCTTTATCGGTCGAGATCTGCGCGCCAAGACTTTGGAGGCTTAACAATGAAGATCATGATGGTAATGGGTGAATACCCGGCGGAAGAAGCGGAGCGGCGCAGCCAGGCCGTGCTGAAATGCGCTTCCGCGGGGACTGAGATCGGTTTTGCCGTGATCAAAGCCAGTTTTTTCCGCCGTTCCAATTCGCAGGTCAACTCGCTATCTGCCGGGCCGCTGGTTGCCGAAGTGGCACAACGCGCTGAAGCGAACGGTTACGACGCGGTTCTTCCATTCGGCACGCTCGACGCGGGCGTAGAGCTGGCGAGAAATCTCGTTCACATTCCGGTGGTCGGTGCCGGCCAAGCAGTCATGCATCTCGGTGTGCAGCTCAGTAATCGTTTGGGCGTAATCGCCTACGAACAAAAGAGCATACCTTTCATGCGCAAGCAGATGCACGCCTGGCGTGTCACCGATTGCGTGGTAGGAATCCGCAGCGTCGAAATTCCCCTTCCGGAAAGCACCAGAAACCGGGACGCCATGCGTGCTCGCTTTATTCAAGTTGCGCGCGAGCTGATCGACAATTTCGACGCCGAGATCATCGTCCCGATGGGAGTAACGATGGTGCCCGTGCAATACTCGCCTCAGGAATTCGAAAGCGAACTAGGTGTCCCGGTCATGGATGCGCTCAAAACCAGCATTCAGACTGCCGAGATGTTGGTACGAATGGGACTGACCCACAGCCGGAAAACCTATCCGAGAGTCTCGACCAACTGAGCTTGTAAATACGGAACCGTTTGTTCGGTCGTGACAGGCTCACAACCGAGCCCATCGACACTCTGACGCCGACATTCATGTCCACCGATATCTGCTACTGGAAGCATGATATTGAAAAAGATGCCTCTTTCCGTTGTTACGACGCCAAAAGCATCGTGTGCAGCCGCTGTTGCGTCGAAGTCTGCGGCAAGGAAACA
>JBIOXP010000443.1:0-13234 GCA_044869705.1 Binatia bacterium
CCTAAAGGCAGACTTCTTTGCTTCGATGTCGCACGAGCTACGCACGCCCTTGACGTCGATCAAAGAGGGCACCGGATTGTTACTCGACGGCGTCGGCGGCGAGACTTCGGAAAAGCAGCGCAAGCTGCTCGGCATCTTGGCGGAGGAAAGCAATCGCCTGATCACGGTCGTCAATTCGCTGCTCGATCTCTCGAAGCTGGAAGCGGGCATGATGGCTTATGATTTCGAAGTCACCGGCATCGATTCTTTGATCAAGCGCGCCGTCGCCGAAATCACGCCACTGCTCGAGGCAAAGCAGATTCGACTTGAAAGCGCCGTCGACCCGTCACTGCCTCAAGTGCGGCTTGACCCAGAACGGATCCTGCAAGTTTTGCGAAATCTGCTCGGGAACGCGGTTAAATTCACACCGCGAGGCGGACAGGTGAAGATCGCCGCTAAGGCGATGAATGGAAAACTGGAAGTTTCTGTGAAAGACTCTGGTCCGGGTATTGCGGCAGACAGCTTGGTTCCCATTTTCGAAAAATTCAATCAGGGCAGTCGGCTCGGACCGCATACTCGGCAGGGAACGGGTCTCGGTTTGGCGATCGCCAAAAGCATCATTACAGCGCACGGCGGACAAATATGGGCCGAGAGCGAGCTAGGCCACGGCAGTACTTTTATTTTTGTTTTGCCTTGTTAATATCGGTTGCCGGCTGTTTGCTGCAGGATGCAAGTCGGCAGCGCGAGTTGACCAACGGAGTCATCAAGGGCAACAATTTACTCGCCCAAAACGATTTTGATGGAGCCCTAACCACTTTTTATGAGGTTTGGAGCGCGGCGCGAAACAAACCCCCGGCGGATCTTGCAATGTTCAGTATGGGGATCATTTATGCTCACCCGCAAAATCCCAAGCGGGATTTGCGGAAAGCCCTTTCCTTTTTTGATCAGATCATTCAGAACAATCCGACCGGTGCCTTAGCGGAGCAATCCCGGGTCTGGATCGCGGTGCTCGAGGATTCCGAAAACGCTCACGAGGAATTGGAGAAGAGCCGCGAGGAACTGGACCGGTCGAAACAGGAGGCGGAAAGGAACCGTTTGGCGATAGAGAAATCTAAACAGGACATCGAGCGAACTCGCGTTGAACTCGAGAAAAGTCGCCAAGAAATCGAAAGAACCAAACAAATGATGGAAAAGTCCAAACAGATCGATATCGAAATCGATCAAAAACGGCGCGAGCGCCGACGATAGCAAGAGCATGTCAAAGGGGCGCATTTTAGTTGTCGATGACAATCCGAACCTTCTCGAGCTGATTCGCATGAGGCTCGAGTCGGCTGATTTCGAGGTGACCGCTACGCCCGATGACGAGCAGGCGGTCACGGCGTTGAGAGAGCAGCTCTTCGATTTGTGTATTGTCGATCTGATGCTCACCAACGGCGACGGACTGATGCTGATGGAGCAATTTAGGGAAATAAATCCCGACGTGCCGACGATTATCTTGACGGCCCACGGCAGCATCGAAAATGCCGTCGATGCGATGCGGCGCGGCGCGTACAGCTATGTCACCAAGCCTTTCGAGCCGGCAGATCTGTTACTGCAGATCGAACGAGCGCTGGAAAACCGCAAGCTCAATTCCGAGATCAAGCGGCTCAAGGATATTCTCAACGAGCGGTTTGATTTTGCCAACATCATCGCGCGAAGCGGCAAGATGCGGGCGATTCTCGATGTCGTCGGCCGAATTGCGAAGCTCGATTCGACCGTGCACATTCAAGGTGATAGCGGCACCGGAAAAGAGCTGATCGCCAAGGCTATTCATCTGGCCAGCGACCGAAAGGACAAGCCTTTTGTCGCTCTCAACTGCGCGGCATTGCCTGAGTCGTTGTTGGAAAGCGAGCTCTTCGGCCACGAAAAAGGCGCCTTTACCGGCGCCGTCAAAAGCACCCGCGGGCTGTTCACGCAGGCGCATGGCGGCACGTTGTTTCTCGACGAGATCGGCGACATGCCGCGGTCGACCCAGTCGAAACTCCTCCGGGTGCTGCAGGAGCGGCAGTTCTATCCCGTCGGTAGCGAGGTTCCGGTCGAAGTCGACGTGCGGGTGATTGTCGCCACGAATAAAGATTTAGAAGAGCAGGTGCGAAAGGGGCTGTTTCGCGACGATCTTTTTTATCGCATCCACGTCATTCCCATTTATCTTCCGCCACTGCGCGAACGAAAAGACGACATCATGCCGCTGGTGGAGCACTTCCTAAAAAAATACAGCGAGCATATGAAAAAGGAAGTCAAAGGCCTCACGCCCGAGGCGTTGCGCAAACTCATGATGCATGACTGGCCGGGTAACGTGCGGGAGCTCGAAAACACCATCGAATACGCGGTCGCGATGACGCAAAACGATATCTTGACCGAGGACTTCGTTCTACAGGGAAAGAGTGGCGGTGGTGCGCCCGAGCGAGGACAGACCGTGATCCAAGAGCGAGTTGACGAATCGGGCGCAGGGCTCCGGCCGCTGAAAGACGCGCGCGACGCGTTCGAAAGAGATTACCTCATCCAGGTTCTTTCGATGACGGAGGGAAATGTGAGCCAAGCTGCGAAAGTAGCAGGAAAGTACCGGGCCGATTTTTACGACCTTCTGAAGAAACACGATTTAAAAGCCCACGAATTCAAGAAGCCAAAACCTGGCCTGCCAAACTGAAGTTCGTCAGCCTTTTAACAAGCTCCGGCTCCGGCTCCGCTCTCACAAATCGCTAGTGATCGCCTGATGGAGAGCTCCTTCATGTGTGTAGGGAATAGCTACACCGTCCCGTAAAAATACAGCTGTGTTGTTCATAAGTCACTGAGATCAAATACAATAGTAGAATGAAATTTCTGGTATGATTTTTGGTTACAGGCGTGGCCAGTGAATTTTCTGAAGCGATCTGCAACCTGAATGAACGCCAGAGTCAGCGCGGACCATCAAGCTCTCGCATCTATTCCGATTCGGCGCCCATGTCGCCGATCCAAAGATTCCAACAAAAGGCAGGAACGAAATTGCAGCTTGGCCGGAGTGCGGAAAATCTACTGGCATTTGGAGGTGATCAAAAGCGGTCGTCGTGGAAATCTGCGGAGGTTTTCGGTTGTCGAGGAGTCGCAGCGCGGCGGCGGATTGAACTGTGAGTGCTGTGAAGCGTTTGTTTGAGATTAACGTTTACAAGGGAGGCTTTATGAAAGGGTTCGCGTCGGTTGGGGTAAAATATTTCATCGGAATGGGCGTCGCGGGGTCTATGTTGCTCGCCCAAGGTTGTATTGCCACTCGTGATTGGGTCAAAGAGCAGATGGATCCGGTAACCGGTCGGGTAACGAAATCAGAGGGTAGGCTCGATCAGATTGACGGGCAGATTGGCACTTTAGGAAATCGAGTCGGCGGGATCGAAGGCAAACTCGGCCAGTTCGAGGGACGCTTGGGGCAAGTCGATGCCAAGGCCGATAAAGCGCTTAACGCGATTGCTAATCTGCGTCTGGAGCGCAAGGTTGTCATCGACATGAAGGATGGTGCTAACTTCGCTTTCAATTCGGCAAGTCTGCCGGCTTCCGCGCAGCGCGAAATCGACAGCTTCATGAGCGACCTCAAGGGTGATGCGACCGGCGATAATGCGGTCTTCGTCGTCGCGGGTCATACGGATAACGCCGGTAGCGACTCCTATAATTACGACTTGGGCAAGAAGCGAGCGGAAGCGGTTAGCCGTTACCTGATCCTGCAGAAAAAGGTGGACCCCATTAGGGTGACGCCGGTCTCGTATGGAGAGAGCACACCCGTTGCTGAGAACAGCTCGCCCCAGGGCCGAGCGAAAAATCGCCGCGTAGAAATTCTGGTTTATCGTGAAGGCATTACATCCGAGCCGGCAGTCGCGGCGGCGCCGGGATCACAGCAGCAACCGGCCACCACGCCAGGCTCGTCACAGCGTCAATCTCAGAGCGAGAGTTCAACTGACCGGTTAACTCAGCGCTAAACTAACGACAAGACTTACAGTAGCGCGGTTAAAAAGGCGGAGCTCAAGCTCCGCCTTTTTTATGAATAAAGCCGATCGATGTAGCCGCTATCGTCGAGCTCACGGACAAAATGGGTGTCCCAAAGCGCGAGCGGGTTGTAGCGGGAAATTTCCGGATTGCGCCTCGCCGCGAGCTGAAAAACGTTTGCGATAGCTTGCGGCGAGGGATAGGGTTTGCGCTCCAACGACTGAGCCCATTCATCGTAAAGCGTCTCTACTTCTTGGTCGGACTGCAGCTTCAAGATTGGCGAGGCATGTTCTTTCAAGATCTCCAGCGTTTCTTGCCTGCGAGTCAAAAAAAAGTGGATTGCGTCGACGAAACCCCTAATCAGCAACCGCACTTCGCTGGGATGATCTTTGACAAAACTCATCGTGGTCGTCAGTGTCACGCCGCGAATCATTGGGATCGCGCGCACCGTGATGACGCGCGCGCCCGCTTTCGCCGCACGGCTGTCGTGGGGAATGGTGACGAAGGTGCCGTCAAATTCGCCGGCCATGACCCGTTTCCAGCGCTCTTCCGAGGAGCCGCGCAGCTCCACCATTTCAATGTCGCCGCGATCAACGTCCAAACCTTCCTGCTTTAGGAAAAGCCAGATATTGAGTCCGGCGTGAGAAGTCAATTTATCGGCGACAATTTTCTTGCCACGCAGATCTCGCACTGACCGGACTTCCGGCCGAACCACCAGTTTGTTCTCCGTCCAATTGTTTGTGGCCTGAGCCAAGTGGACGAAATCTTCGCCGTTCTGGAAATTTCTTACGTATAAGTTGTGATGGTTGCCTGAAATCAGATCGACGTGTTTGTTTTTCAACGATTCGACGGCTTTTTCCCGGATCAGCTGCGGCGAGGTGTCGACGGTCAGATCGTTTTTTGCCCATGCGCCAGATTTTTCGCCGACAAGCCAGAGCGGAGCGTGGGAATTGGAGCGATAGATGATCCTGAGCTGATGATTTGCCATGACGCTACCTTTCTTCCGATCTTCCGAGCTCACATTTCATAGCACCGGTGTTCGGCAAATTGCCAGCCGAAGCTCAATGACCCAAACGAATGCCGAGCCAAACGGTAACGATCGTCAGTAGGGCAATGCACCAATTAGCGCCTTTGAGCCGGCCGATGATCGAGCGTAGCTCTGTACCTGTCACAGGCTCGCCGCTTTCGTAGCGTCTGACGAATCGATGCCCGACACCGAGACCCTGGTAAACGCTAAAGATCACCAGCAGAAACGCGAACAGAAGTTTTAGGACGAGAATATAACCGAACTGCTGAACGAACTGCTCCCGATAAGCGGCTTTGAGCTCGGTCAGCTGGAACGCGCCGGTGAATAGGATAATTCCCAGCGCGCCGACCTGCAGCGGATTGAAAAATTTCAAGCCGCGCGCAAGGAGATGCGCTTTATCGTTATCCCTTGAGAATATCGCGACGGACGGCAGCAGCATAAACCATAGCCCGACTACCGCTCCGACATAGACGACAAGCGCAATGAGATGAAGCCAGGAATAGAGCATCGCGTGCGGCGTCAGGCCCAGCCGAAGCGCGATCCTTTTTTGAAGGGCCTGCCCGCAGCGTCGTAGTTTTCACCGATGGAATCGAGCTGTTGACGAATCGCCTCAAGCTCCCGGCGTTGATGCTTTTCGAACTCGTTCGTTTCCTTTGCGCGGCGAGCAAGGAATTCCAGACGTTCGCGCTCCCGCCGCTCGGCAAAGGCGTTTTTCTCTCGCTCCCATTTCTCATAGGCGTCCCTGAGGAGCGTGCGAATGTGGTAATTCAAGTTATCGCGCACCACCATCGATTTATGACAATGGGGACAGAAAATCACGTTGCCGATGGTGAAATTCTTGACATTCTGTACATGCGTCTGACCGCACTTAAAACAACGCAGCGGAATATTCCAAGAATCGATCTGTGGTAGCTGAAGGTAATTGACATCCGCCTCTGCGAGCGCGCTTTGCGCTGCGGTGGCGGGTGCGCTCGGAGCAACGGTGGCGGTTGGGCTCGCTGAGCTCGCCGGGGCAGGCGCGCTCGGCGCCGCTGCGGTCGGGGCCGGTTTGCCTTCCCCTTTGCGAAATCGCGATTCGAAATTTTCCGGGAAATTGACCTCGGGATGTATGGCGCGTGCGCGGGCGATCAGCACCTCTTCAGTTTCGACGTTGTTGGGATCGGTCACGCAAACGTCCACGGGACAGACAGCAGCGCAGGCCTCGAAATCGTGAAAGCCGACACATTCGGTGCAGAGCTTGGGATCGATGACATACACAGGGTCGCCTTGCGAGATAGCGTTGTTGGGGCACTCGGGCTCGCACGCGCCACAGTTGATGCATTCACTGGTAATCATCGTTGCCATTAAATCGAACCTCCAATCTGGTAAGGGAAATCGAAACCCCGCTGCGCAAGTGAACGTATCGTAAATGATATTCCAAGGGCTTGCAATTATGGCCAATCTACGGGGTGCGATCGATCGCGCCTCACAGTTGTTCTTCGACGGGAAAAGCGAATAGCTCGAAAAACTTCTCCTTGAGCGGGCGGGCTTGCCATTCTTCGTAGGTGACTCTGCGCGAGCGCTTTAAATCCGTGGCGAAGATTTGCTCCAATTTCTGAGCGACGTCTCGGTCGTACACGCCGACATTCAACTCCTCATTGAGTGCGAAAGAGCGATTATCAAAGTTGGTGCTGCCCACCGTCGCCCAAACGCCGTCGACGATCATGATCTTCGAATGCAGGAGAGCGGGAGAATATTCGTAGATTTCGATGCCGCCCTGTAACATCTCGCCATAATGCCTGCGGCTCGCTCGGTAAGTAATTTTAAAATCACTTCTAGCAGGAACGAGAACGACGACGTGAACCCCTCTGGCGGTTGCCTTCAAGAGCGCCCCGATCATATGATCATCCGGAATGAAATAAGGATTGGTGATCAAAATCGATTTTTTCGCCCAAGTAATGGCCAACAAATAGAGAATGTAATTTTGAAAGCTGCCGCCGACAGGCGAGCTTTTGACGAGCTGCAGGGGAGTGCGGCCATGGGATTCGAGTCGCGGGAAAATACCCTCGCCGCCAAGGAGGTCTCCGGTCGTTTCCAACCAGCTGTCGGTGAAAGCGGCCTGCAAATAACGCACTGCCGGACCCTCGATCCGGACGTTGGTATCGCGCCAGTGATCTCGTGTCACTCCGTCCCCCAGCCAATCGTCGGTAAGCGCGTAGCCGCCTGTGAAGCCGATTCGGCCGTCGACAACTAAGATGCGTCGATGATTGCGGTAGTTGTATTGTATGAGCTTCCAGGGAAGAACCACCTGTGGTGCCTGAATGCGTCGAAAGTATTCAAGTTCGCACCCCGGCTTGCGCATCGTCGCGGCTAAATCGTCGGGGGCATCGCTGCTGCCCTGACTGTCGAACAAGATATAGACTTTAATACCGGCTTGGCACCGTTGGGCGAAACTGCGCGCGAACTCGGCCGCCAAAACGCCGCCTTTAACGAGGTATTGAGCGAATGTGATGGTCGACTTGGCGGTTTGGATATCGCGCAGCATGACGGGAAACGTGCCATCGCCATTCTGGAGAATTTCGAGTTTGTTCCCGCTGACAATCGGTGCATCGGTCAACGCTTCGATGGTGGGAAACGACGCGGCATCGTCGAAAGAGATTTCCGGCACATCGTGAATGGCCCTGACTTTGGCACAACCTAAGACCAGGAGCGCCATAAAGCCATACACCGTTAATTGGATGATTGCTGTTTTCAAGCCAATGAGCCGCGAAGCTTAATGTGCCGCGAAGCTTATAAGGTTGCGAACTTTCGTTTAAACCAGACCGCGCCCAAAGCGGTAATGACGATCAGCGCCGCTAGTATGGTAATCGTGCCCGGGCCAGGATTGCGAATGGCGTTTTGTAACTGGTGTGCAAAGAGGTTTGTTACAACGATACCGGGCGCGAGCCCAAGCAGTGATCCGAGCACGTAATCGCGCAACGGAACTTTGAACGCGCCGGAAACCACATTGACTACGGTAAACGGAGCCACGGGTAGGAGGCGCAAGGCAGCGACAGCGACAATGCCGGATTGAGCGATTTTTTTCTCCAAACGCTGCCATTTCTTGCCCGCGATTCGTTGCACCAGACCTTGGCCGAGCAGATGTCCAATGGCATAAGTGATTGCCGCGCCCGCGAGGCAACCGACGAGTGAATAGGCCGATCCCAGAACCGGTCCAAATATGACCGCCGTCATTAGAATTAATACGGTGATCGGAACGAGCAAAATACTGCCGATGAGATAAGCAGCGAGGACATAAACATGGCGGGCAGGACTCTGACGCAGCGAAGCAATCCAGCCTGACATTCGGCGCAGATCAATGAGATCGGCGAGCGGCGTCCATTTCCATGCCGCAGCCAGGGCAAAAAGCGCGACGAGAATCGCGACCCCGAGCCAGACGGGCCGCCGGCCCGCGCTTTTGTCATCCGCGTTTTTGCTTTGTCTCATCTATTCGGGGAGCTACTCAATGTGAGGCTCAAGCATTCGGAGACAGAGTCTCGCGGGTGATTGTTGCGAATCAAGCGAGCGATTCGGTCGGGCAGCGGGAAGTCGATAGGCATACAGAACGATAACAACTTACGTCTATTGCAGCAATGAGACTGAAAAAGGAGCGGCTCTTGGAGGGTGCGATGATGTGGGTTATGATACGTTCATGTTGACTGGACGGGTGAAATATTTTCGCGAACTTCTCACTTTCGTTTGCTGCGCCGCATTGTTCGGAAGTATTTTCCTCGATCCCGCGCGGGCTGCCGAAGGCGCGAAGAAACTCCGTCTCGCGTATGCGGGTTGGGAGATCGGCACGGCGGTCGCTTATGTGGGCGTCGATTCCGGCTTATTCAAAAAATACGGCGTCGATATCGAGGAGTTGCCGATCCGTGATACCTTGGCCGCCGGCGTGCAGTCTCTGCTTGGCGTCGATCTATTAATCGGTTTTGGTAATCCACTAGCTATTCTTCAGCCGGTTTCTCATGGCGCGGATGTCACCCTGATCGGCTCGCACGTGAGCTTTGATCAATACGGGATGGGTGTCGCTTCGGCAATCGGCGCGATCAAAGATTTAAAAGGCAAGAAAGTGGGAGTTTCGGCGCTTGGCGCCAGATCCGATTTGATCGCCCGGGTCATGCTCCGTCGCGCGGGACTCGATCCAGCCAAAGACGTGGAGATGGTTGCTGCGGGTTTAGCACCCGCGAGAGCGCTCGCTCTATCAAAGGATTTGGTCCAAGGCGTGCCGTTGAGCCAAGACGTTGCAGCCGAGGCGCAGAAGCTCGGTATCAAGGTTATCGACATGAAAGCGGTGCCGGTAGTCACGGATCTATTGATTACCACCCGAACGTACATAAAGCGAGAAGAGGAGACCGTCCGGCGATTCATGAAAGGGTATGCCGCGGCAATCCAATATTTTGTTTCGAAGCGCGATGACAGCCGCAACATACTCAAAAAATATTTTCCAACCAACCAGGAACTTAACGTCGATGCCATGTACGATGCGTTCTCGGCACAGCTGAGACCACTGCCGGAGTTGAACAATGAAGCGCTTCAAGCGCTGGTGGATGTTGCTGCGAGTGCCGATCAGCGCACGAAAACGCTAAAGCCGCTCGACATCATCGAGCCGCGCTTTTTCGACGAGCTCAAGGCGAGTCAGTTCTTGAAAGATCTCTATACTGAAAAGGTCAGCCTCTAGTTTTTCCCCATTCATCAGCGGGCCCATGGTCCAAGGGCTTCGCACCTACGCCTTCCTGATCTCGAACGCTTGCCGCGCAAGTTTGTCTCGAGGACTCCAGTTTCGCGCTAAGTGTTTGCGAAATTAAAGCGGATGTGAGCGCGGCTGCTGCTATCTGGAACTTTAGTTCGCCATCTGCTATGCACCGGAAAGAAATTATTTTGGAGGATCTATGAGACTCAAGGACCAAATCGCCGTCGTTACCGGGGCCGGCCGAAATATCGGCGAGGATATCAGCAAGCTTTTCGTCGAGGAGGGAGCCAAAGTTGCGGTCGTCGATCTGGATCCGGGGAGAGGAAGTAAAGTCGCCGGTGAAATCAACGCAAAGCATTCAGGCAAAGCCACGTCGATCGTCTGCGACGTTGCGTCGCCCTCATCGGTTGACGCGATGGTACAAAGTGTTGTCAAACAGTTCGGCGGGATCGACATTCTGGTCAATAACGCGGCATGGACGGACCACAAGACGATCTTCGATATCACAGAAGAGGAGTGGGACCGAACGATGAATGTTTGTCTGCGCAGCGTCTGGTACTGCAGCCGCGCAGCGGCGAAAGTTATGATCGAACAAAAACGCAAAGGTAAAATCATCAATATTGCGTCGACCTCCGGTCACTGGGGACGAAAGGAGGCGACGGCTTACACGACGGCAAAAGCGGGCGTGCTCAATCTGACCCGCTCGATCGCAGTCCAACTCGCGCCCGAAGGAATTCGCGTCAATTCGATATCGCCCAACCGCATCGGCTCGCCGGTCGGGCAGCAAGACATTCCGGAAAACCGCTTTGTTAAAAATCTCGCGGGGCGGCGCGGCGTGCCGATGGATATTGCCAAGGCGGCCGTCTTCCTTGCCTCGGATGAGTCAGAATTCATTTACGCGGTCGATTTACCCGTGGATGGCGGCGCGCTGGCGATACGCGATTAGGTGGATCTTTGCCGAAATTGCCATCTCACTCGGAACCAATCCGTCCGGCGTACAAAAGCGATGCAATCTTGCGTTCAACCCCGGATACCGTTCTTTGGGGTTACCTAGCGGCAAATCTGCCGCCCGCCTTGAGCATCAGGTCGGGCCAGATAATCGAGATCGAAACTCTTTCGCATCAAGGCCTGACCACCAACAAAGATCCGGAAAAATTCTTTGCCGCCTACGGAATACCCGGCAATGATGTTCTGGCCGATGGCAAGGCGGTGTTTGCCGAAGTGAAACGGCCCAAAGGAGCCAGCGTCCACATTCTCACCGGACCGATTTACATCGACGAGGCGATGCCCGGCGATGCGCTCGAAGTACGGGTACTGGACATCAAGTTCCGTGTCCCCTACGGCGTCAATAACACCGGACCGGGCAAAGGAGTATTGCCGAGATTGCTTAGCGAGCCAGCGGCCAAGTTAATCCGCATCGATCTGGAGCGGCAAATCGCGCTATTTTCCGATGAGATTCATATTCCACTCAATCCTTTCATGGGGATCATGGCGGTCTCACCGCCGACCAGCTTGGGCATGGTTTCATCCACGCCTCCGGGCGCCTGGGGCGGCAATATCGACCTAAAATTCGCCGGCATCGGCGCTTCGTTGTTTTTGCCGGTTTTCAATAAAGGCGCGCAGTTTTTCACCGGCGACGGGCACGCCGTGCAAGGGGACGGCGAGGTGGATGGCGGTGCCATCGAGATCTCGCTGAAACCGACGCTGCAATTCATCGTCCATAAAGGCAAGGCCATAAAGCAGCCCCGGGTGGAAACCGCAAGCGATTATCTGACCACCGGGCTCAGCACCGATCTCAATGAGGCGACGCGGATCGCGCTCGAAGAAGCCGTCGATTTTTTGCAAAAGGAAAAGGGGATGAGCGCAGCGGACGCGTATGCGCTAGCGAGTCTCGCCGTGGATCTAGGGATTGGCGAAGCCGTTGATATCGTCAATCTGGTGTATGCCAAGATTCCGAAACACGTGTTCAAGAGCAAACCCGATTTCTGGTACCCGCCGAAGGATGGCTAAGCCGCGAGTAAGCGATCGCGGATCATTCAGGAGAAGTCATGGAAGTTGCGCCGCTCAATCAAAAAACCGGTTATGCGCGCTGGATGAAAAATCAGGGACTGCCGGTTCATACAGGCCATGGAACGGCGGACCTGCGCGCGCTGGAGCTCAAGCCGTACTCTCGACTGGGCGGGCGGGCGGCGTTCATTCAGCTCCACGGCATGCAAGGCATCACCGGAGGATATGTCGGTGAGATTGCGCCCGGTGACGCATTGAAGCCGGAACGTCACCTGTACGAAGAAGTGATCTGTGTCTTAAACGGCCAAGGCGCCACGGAGCTTTGGGACGATTACGGCCATAAGAAAATGTTCGAATGGAACAAGTGGAGTCTCTTCGCGCCACCGCTGAATACCACGCATCGCTTACTCAACGGTTCACGCGAACCGGTGCGCTATCTCGCGGTAACCAATGCGCCGCTCGCCTTCGACATTTATCGCGACGAAGATTTTGTTTTCAATTGCCCTTATAGCTTTAAAGACCGCTATTACGGCGAGGAGGATTACTTCGAGGTCGGCAAGAAGCGTTATGTCAGCGGCTTGATCAACATATGGGAGACAAATTTCATACCCGATATCCAGACCGCCATGCTCGAGAGCCTCGAAGTGAAAGGAGCCGGGTTGCGCTTGGCGCAGTTCGAAATGTCGGGCAACGCATTGGTCGGTCACCTGGGCGAGTGGCCGGTAGGAAAATATCACAAGGCACACTATCACGGGCCCGGCGCGATCATCGTCGGCACGCAATCGGTCGGGTACGTGCTGCTCTGGCACAAGCAATGGGGCGTTCATCCTTACACGGACGGACACGAGGACAAGGTAATTGAGATCGAATGGGGCGAGGCGAGCATTTACTGCCCGCCCGGTGACTGGTTTCACCAACATTTCAATACCGGGAAAGAGCCGGCGCGCCATCTCGCCGTGCGCTACGGCAGCCGAATCCATCCTCTAGGTTTCAAAGTGTCGTACCAAAAGACCGACGATGACGTATTTCGCAGCCTTGATGAGGGCGGCTGGATGATACCATACGAGAATGAAGATCCGGAGATTCTACGGCGCTATCAGGCGGCGCTTCGAAGGAACGGAGTCAGTCTTTAGATATGTTCGCATCTCGATACGAATAATTCCGCTGAGCCGGAGATCGAAACGGTATACAGGTACGAATCAGTACAAACAGAGGATAAAGGTCAACTGAGCGCGTTCGGAGCGACACCGGAAATTCCTCAATGGCCCCGTTGTCAGAGCGAGCGGCCCGCAAGGCCGGGGGATTTTGCTCGCTAATCGCATCTGACAAGAGTCCTATATATAAGAAATATCTGGAACAGTACCAGCAGATTTTCGGTTTTCGCTGATTGTTTGGGATCTATCTGGGGTTTACTTTCCTACGCGTTTCCTCTCCATACGTCTCTGGCACGGCTGTGGACTTCCTCTGCGTCCACCAGGACGCGATTATGGAACCCAGCAAAATCGCACCGATAACCAGGAGAG
>JBIOXP010000444.1:0-7086 GCA_044869705.1 Binatia bacterium
GCGATTCTCGAGGAGGTGGCTCAGGTCGACGCGCGCGCGAAAAAGGTGAAGCCGCAGGAGCTGGTTGACACCCGATATCTTGATGAAATGGAGAAGAGTGGATTTTTCGATCAGCTTTGGGGTAAGAAATAGCTCGGGAGGAAAAAAGCCATGGAACAAACAATCATTTCGTCGGATTCGCACGTGATTGAAGTCCCGGATCTATGGGAGAAAGGCATGCCGTCCTCGTTCAGAGAGCGCGCACCGAAGGCTTACTTCGATGAAAAACGTGATGCCTGGATGTTCGGCTCCCCGGAAGTGCCGACACAGGCGGTGGGTGGTTTGTTCATGGCCGGGCAGCGACCCGAGCAGCTCGAAAGTTTTCGCCGCGCGGGCTTTTCCGTTGCGCGCCCGGGCGGCTGGGATCCGCTCGAGCGCATGAAAGATATGGTGACCGACGGCGTTTCGGCCGAAGTTCTCTACCCGAGCCTCGGGCTGGGCCTGTACTGCATCGAGGATGCCGCGTTGCAGGAAGCATTGTTTCGCACCTATAACGACTGGGTGATCGATTACTGCCAGAAAGTGCCGGACCGGCTTTACGGCATTGCGCTGATCTCGATGTTCGATATCGATCACGCGCTTGCCGAAATGGAGCGCTGCAAAAAGGGCGGCATCGTCGGCACGATGATCTGGCAAGTGCCGCACCCGAAGTTTCCATTTACTTCGGATCACTACGAGAGATTCTGGGCGGCATCGCAGGATCTCGATCTGCCGGTGCATCTGCACATTTTGACCGGGTTCGGCGCCAGCATGCACCGCCAGACCAGCCACGGAATTGACCGCTATCGAATCGGCGTGCAGCAGACCAGAGAGATCGAAGACGCGCTGTTCGACATGATTTTTTCCGGAGTCCTGGAGCGTTATCCTAATTTAAAGATCGTCTCGGTCGAAAATGAAGTGGGCTGGATTCCGTTCTGGCTGGGCCAGTGCGATAAAGCATTCAAACGCCATCGCCATGCGGAGAAGGTGCCGATGAGCCGCTTGCCGAGTGAATATTTCGCCGAGCAGATTTACGCGACTTTCTTCAATGACCACGTGGGCGGCAAGCTGTTTTCCTGGTGGGGCGTCGACAACTGCATGTGGTCCAATGACTACCCGCATCAGAATTCCACTTGGCCACACTCGCGCGACGTCATTGAGCGCGACATGGCTGATCTGCCAGCCCCCAGCCGTGACAAATTACTGAACAGCAACGTGCGCAAGCTCTATAAGCTGAACGCACCGGCTTCGCTGCCGAAAGCCGCATAGGCATAGTCCGGCAAATCAGTTGAGAGGACGAAGGAGAACACGATGGAATTGCGTGACGCCATAAAGGTCTTGGATTCGGATGCGCATGCCCGCGATCTCGACAACGAGATCAGGCCTTATCTCCCCGAGCCTTATCGCAATCAAAAAGCGTCTTTCATTCCGGGCGAGCACTACGATCGTAATCTCGGCGGAACGTTGGGGCGCTCGGGCGCGGCCATCGAAGAGAGATTGGCTGCGATGGATACCCAGCACATCGATACGGCCGTGTTGTTTCCTACCAGCGGTCTCGGCATCGGCCGGGTGCGCGACCCGCAGTTTCATGCCGCGCTTTGCCGCGCCTACAATGATTTCATCTCCAACTACTGCAAAGCCTCGCCGCGCCTAAAGGCGGTAGCGAATTTGCCGGTTAATAATCCCGCAGAGTGCGCCAATGAGTTGAACCGTGCCGTGACCAAGCTGGGCCTTTGCGGCGGTATGTTGGCGGCGCAAGCGCACCGGAAAAATCTCGGCAGTCCGGAGTTTTATCCGCTCTATGAAGAGGCGCAACGCCTGAATACGCCGATCACAATTCATGCCTTCGGCGGCGACGAGCCGGGCAGCGAGGTATTCGATCAGTTCATTTGCTTGCACACGACCGGCCATCCGTTTCCAGTGCTGCGTCAACTCACGGCGATGGTGTTCGGCGGCATTCCGGAAATGTTTCCAAAGCTGCGCATCGGTTATCTGGAGGTCGGCTGCGGTTGGTTGCCGTATTGGGCCGAGCGGATGGACGAGGAATGGGAAAAACGCGGCAAACAAGAAGCGCCGCTCTGCAAAAAGAAACCCAGTGAATACCTTTACAGTGAGAATTCCTACTACGGCTGCGAGCCGGAAGAAAAGATGATCAGCTATGTGGTCAACGAGGTCGGCTCCAAGACGCTCATGTATGCATCGGACTACCCTCATTGGGACATGAGCTGGCCCGAATCGGGCACTATTCTTTGGGCGCGCGAAGATCTCTCGCTCGACGCGAAAAAGGACATTCTGCTCAACAACGCTAAGCGGTTTTACAATTTGTCGTAGCTCGGGGGCGACCAGAGATTTTTAATTCGTTCGGCCGAAGGCTCATCCTGAGCAAAGCGAAGGATCTGTTGATTCAGCAACTGTACCCCACACGCTGACGGGCGTAACTGTCATTCGAGCCAAAGGCGAGAAATCTTTCTGGTCGTCGCTGAAATGAAAGATCTGCCGTTGCGCTCGAGATGATAAATAAGAGTTTTGCGCACTGCGGCAATAAGAGAAATAGATTCTTCGTCGCTGCGCTCCTCAGAATGACATTTAAAAGGAATTCGAAGTCTGACATTCAGCCTAGATAAGAAAGAGGTGCCGAACATGATCCAAACTAAAGGATTGACCGGCGCGCAATCGATGCTGCGCGTGCTCGCTAAAATGGGCGTGGAAAAAATCTTTGCATCGCCGGGATCCGAATGGTCGCCGGTCTGGGAAGCGCTCGCCGAGCCGGGCGTCGAAGGCATGCCGCAATATTACAGCACGCGCCATGAAGAAGTAGCGGTGGGAATGGCGAGCGGCTACGCCAAATCAACCGGCAAATTACCCGCCGTGATGATTCACACCACCGTGGGGTCGCTGCATGCAACCATGGGCATGCGTGCCGCGGTGCGCGAGCAAGTGCCAATGGTCGTTCTCACCGGTGAATCTGTCGGGTTCGGCGAAGACGAAGGACCGGATCCGGGAGGCCAGTGGCTCGGCCATCTTTCGAACATCGGCGGTCCCGCCAAGTTAGTCGAGTCGACGGTGAAATGGAGCTTCGGCATCAACAACAAAGCGATCTTGCCGGCGACGATACAGCGCGCCTGCCAACTCGCCATGGCTGCGCCGAAAGGTCCAACGTTTGTCTCGCTGCCGATGGAATATCTATTCGCCAAAATGATCAAGGACGTTCCGGGAGAGCATGGCTTTGCGCCCGGCGCTACGGCCGATCCCAAAGGCATCGACGAGCTCGCCGATTTGCTGGCAGGCGCGAAAAATGCCGTGATCGTCGCCGAAGACGCCGGACGCACGGAGAAATCCGTCCATTGTTTGGTCGAAATCGCCGAGCTCTTGGGCTGCGGGGTTTGCGAAACCCGCAGCACGGGCGCGGTCAATTTTCCGCGCACCCATCCGTTGCACAGCGGTTATGACGCCAAGAAAGCTTGTTCCAGCGCCGATGTGATTTTATTGTTGGCGGTGATCGCCCCGTGGCATCCCGCTTCGATCACGCCGGCAGCGGGAGCGACGGTGGCGCTTCTCGACGAAAATCCGTTTCGTCACGATATGCCGTACTACGGCTATCAGGCGGATCTTACCTTGACCGGTGAAATCGAAAGCTCGCTCGAGAGCTTGTTGGCGGCACTCAAGAAGAAAATCTCGGCGAGCGATTCCTCGCGCAAGCAGCGCGCCGAGGAACTCGGCAGAAAGAACAACGCGCAGAGAAAAGCCTGGCGCGACGAGGCCATCGCGCTCGCGGGCCAAAAGCCGATGGACACCCGCTGGGTCGCGCACGAGCTTAGCCAAGCTCTGCCTTCTGATGCCATGATCGTTGACGAGACCATCACTCATCGTTTGGCTCTGCATCGATACCTCGACGGAGTGAAGGCAGGCTCCTGGTTTGCGGGCTGTATCGGTGGATTGGGTACCGGGCTTTCCACCGCCTTGGGTGTCAAGGCCGCCAATCCTAAACGTCCGGTGGTTTGCGTGATCGGGGATGGCTCCTTCAATTACGATCCGGTGCCGGGCGTTTACGGCGCGGCCCAGGAACATAACCTGCCGTTCTTAACAATCATGTTGAACAATCAAGGCTATCTATCGCAAAAGTCTGGAATTCCGCGTTATTATCCTGAAGGCTGGGCAGTCCAGTCGAAGAACTTTTCCGGACTGCATATCGCGCCCTGTCCGGAGTATTCACAGATCATGAAAGCGTTCGACGGGTACGGGGAAAAAGTCGAAGAGCCGGGCGACGTTCGAAAAGCGATCGAACGCGGTCTTCGCGCGGTCGCCGGGGGCCAGGCGGCGCTGCTCGATATCCGCCTCAAGCCGGTGGAACAGATTGTGGAGCGCGGTGAAGGCTAGTCGCCTCGACAATTTTTAGACGATTCAGCAACGTCGGTGAGCGTAGTATTACGCCGCCGACGTTGTTAGTTTGGCGCATGAGCGATGACGTCATGATGAGTTCTGATTTTCATGATCGCTTGGTCGCAGCGCGCGACAACAATCATTCGAAGGATCATCCGTTCTTCAATTTATGGGCAGCGGGAAAGCTGACGAAAAAGCAGACCGCTTTTTACTGCACGCAGCATTTCCATTACGTCACGGAATATCTCAACTGGCTTGCGTACGAGGCATCACAGATCGCTCAGCGCGATGTCAAGGCCTTTCTGCTGGAAAATCTAGGCGATGAAGAAGATCCCGAAGATCGCCATCTCGATATGCTCAAGGACTATGTGGCTGCGAGCGGCGAAGATAGAGAGTGGGTGGAGCGATCGGTCGTTCTGGCGGGGACTGACCAGTTACAGAATTGGGGCTGGCGCATGGTTTATCAGAAGCCGTGGCAGGCGGCGCTCGCCGGAATGTTCATCGGATTGGAATCTCAGTTTCTCGATATCTGCAAAAAAATCGTTCCGCCGCTGCACCAATATTACGGCTACAAGCCTCACGATCGCGCGATTCGTTTTTTTGAAGAGCATATCGAGGCAGATGAAATTCATGGCGCAAAGGGCTTTGCGATCGTGGAAAAGTATTGTCGCACCCCTGAGCTGCAGAATCTCGCTGTCCAGCAGGTAGAAGAAGCAACCGTGCGGCGTTGGCGTTACATGAACAGCATCTACTGGTATGCGCTGCATGGCAAGGTCGACGACACACCGGCAGAGAACCAGCGGACCGCTTGATCGGAGTGTGTCATCCTGAGGCCCTTCGGCTTCGCTCGGGATAAACTCCGCCGAGGGATCTCACTCAATGCAACAATCTGCGTGCAGATTCTTCACTTCGTTCAGAATGACAATTCTTGAAATTCGGTGGGTTGATAGGGCTTCTAAGCTGATCAAAGAGAATCATCGATGAGCATACGGATAGACGGCGGAATGGTTGTCGGGTGGTCGGGGACCAGTCACGAACTCATCCCGAACGGAAGCGTGTTGATCGAAGGCGACTCGGTCACATCCGTCGGCACAGACAATTCGCAGGCCGCCGACCGAGTTATCGACGCATCGGGGAAACTCGTCTGCCCGGGATTTGTCAACCTGCATGTTCATTCGCAATTGAACGTGGGCGACTATTTGCTCGCCGATGTAAGCAAGAAAGATTATCTTGCCGCAAACTGGTTTGTTTTTGGCGCGCCGCTTAAAGAGAAAATCGAAGCGCCGGCGCCTCAGGCGGTGGCTATGGGGCGGAAGTATGCCCTTTATAGCGCGCTTCGGAACGGCGCGACAACCGTGCTGGATCCCGGCGGTGGTCCCGGCGCGCTGGACGACTACGTTGCGATCGTCGGCCAAACCGGCGGCCGGGTATTTTTTAGCCCGCCATTCCGCAGCCATGACATTTTCACGGATTCCGAAGGTCGCCATTATTACGAAGGGCGCGCGGACAAGGGCCGTCCGGGACTGAAACTCGCCGTCGATTTCATCAGGAAATTTCACGGCGCACACGACGGTCGGTTACAGGGAATTCTAAATCCTGCGCAGGCCGAGACCTGCGAGCCGTCGCTGTTGAAGGAAAGCGTCGCTGCGGCCAAGGAACTTGACGTGCCGATCCATATTCACGCCGGGGGAAATTTTCGCGAGTTTCTGGAGATTCTAAACCGGTATCGAAAACCCGTAGCCGAGTACCTCGCGGATACGGGAATTCTCGGCCCGCGCACGACCCTCGGCCATATGGCGATCACCGGAGGCCATTCGCGCGTCGACTACCCGCGCGGCGACGAATTGAAAATTCTCGCCGATACCGGGGCGACCGTTGGTCACTGCCCGCACAAATGCGCCAAGATGGCGTTTGCCATGGAATCCTTCGATCAGTATTTGGCGGCGGGCGTGCGAGTCGGTCTCGGCACCGATACGTATCCGCTCGATATCATTTCCGAGATGCGTTACGCGTCGCTCATCTCGCGACTCATGGATCGAAATGCTGCTGGCGCGAGAGCGGCCGCGGTGTTCAACGCCGCAACCCTTGCCGGCGCAAACGCCTTGGGGCGCTCGGACTTGGGGCGTCTTGGCGCCGGATGTAAAGCTGATCTGGTCATCATCGATCTGCGCACGACCCGGTATGGACCGGTGCGCGATCCCATCAATGCGCTCGTAGAATACGGCACTGGCGCGGAGGTCCAAACGGTAATCGTCAATGGCGAAGTAGTCATCGAAAATGGCCGTTCGACAAAGATCAATGACGAAGAGCTGTTCGCTCAAGCTCAGTCTGGCGCCAATCGCGCCTGGGATAATTGGGCAGCGCGCGACTGGAACGGCAGGACCGTGGAGCAAATCAATCCACCGGCGTTTCCAACGAGAAGGAGCTGAACCTGAACGATCTCCGCTGTTGCCGGATCGATTTTGATCTCGTCGTTTGGAGTTTGGAATTGTCATTTCGAGGCGAGCCGAGAAATCTTCTATTGGATTCCTCGCCCTGCTCGGAATGACAATGCACTGCGTGTTCGCCCTGTTACTTTCATCACGTTGCTGTCGATTATTTTTCTCAAGTCAATTGACCGCGCTTGAATTTTCCTGCTATCAGACTGGAAATCTCCTGTCCGGGGAAAAAATTTTCTAACCGACTAGA
>JBIOXP010000445.1:0-2178 GCA_044869705.1 Binatia bacterium
GCAAAACTCGTTGCGACCCCGTGCGATGAACCTCCACCTCAACGCCTTTGTACTTCTGCTCGAAATAATGGCTAATCGCGGTGGAGGACGGCAACGCCAGAGATGTGTACCAGACCACCTTGCCTTCCTTCCGTGCCGCCTGCACGAGAGCGGCATCCTGCGCCAGAACCGGGACCGCTAAAAAAATTGTGCTGCAAACTGCGATGACACAAAAATCGAATCTTTTCATGTTTATCTCCTATGGCTCGTCGCTTGCCGAAGCCGCAATCGGGCGGGAGCCATTATTACGGAATAAACCTTTCAGTCAACCGACTGATAGCCGGCAACTCCTCGAGTTGCTCTACCAATCGAATGATCGCCTCAACGTCATCCTCGGCGAGCGCCAGCCGTGCATTGGCACGGAACTTTGCTTCGATCTCCTCCGGTGGCAGTGGATCTTCGTAGCCGCCCCGCGGATGAAGCTGATCCTCCGTGAAGACATTTCCATCTTTCATTGTTACCTGCACGTGCCCTTCGAAATGGCGCGGGTAATCAATCGTCGGGTCGAGCTCATAACGGATTTTCGACGCGAGGCCCAGCAACTCGGGATCGCGAACCGCAGTCTCCGAGAACTCCTCCAGCCCCGCCCGACCGCGAATCAGCATCACCGCGATACTGTAGGGAAGGCTGAACTTTGCTCCGTAGGAGCTCGCCGGCTTTTGTTTATCCGCGAGCGGTTCCCAAAGGCGATGCACCGGACCTTCCGCGGTCCGGCAGATCACCTCGGCAATCTCATCCGGCGCAGGCGAATGCTTTTGTTTAATCCTCAGCGCGCAATCCATATACGGATGCGAAATCGACCCGCATGGATACGACTTGAACGTCAATCGCGGTATTTCCCAGTTCTTGCCGAGCTCCAAAATTTTTTCAAAATTGTATTCGCTCTTGCCGCCGAACGCGCTGAAAAAACCGTGCGTTCCTTCGAGCACTTTGGCCGGCCCGCGAAAGCCCTCCTTTGCGAGTAGCGTGGCAATGACGCCGCCGTGCGCTGACCACCCCGGATGGATGCGTTTTGTCCAGGTGCCATCTGCGAGATATTCAATGATCCCCGAGCTCTGACTGCCGCAGAGCCCAAAAGCGTCCACCCACTGATTGGAACTTAGCCCATAGAGCTTGCCCGAGGCTGCAGCAGCGCCGAAAGTCGAACAGATTGCGGTCGGGTGAAATCCGCGCGCATGGAATTTACCCGGCGCCACGAGGCCCACTTTGCAGAGAACTTCCGTCCCAACAATCGCTGCTTCGAGCACTGCCGCACCGCTGGCGCCCATTTCTTCGCCGACCGCGAGCGCCGTCATACCCGCACAGCACCCGGTATGAACGATCGCCTCCTCGAGCGTATCGTCGTAATCGAGCCCGTGCGCCAAGGTGCCATTGGCCATCACCGCGTTGGCGGCAGCGACGCGATCAGACGTGCCGATCAACAGGCTTACCTTTGGCCCACTGAGTTTTCGCGCCACATTGATGGCCATCAAGCCGAAATCCATGGTCGAGGATGCCAGCGCGATCCCGAGCGTATCGAGAAAAACCAGCTTGGCTTTTTGGACCACTGCCGGCGGTATATCGCCGAGCCTCAGGCTGCCGGCGAATCGGCCTATGACTTCCGAGTAAGTTTCCATTCGAGATCTGTCGACTTTCTGTTACTTCAGTTGAGAAAGATCTCTCACTTGTTGGAGATGACAACTTATGAGTGGTCACTCCGAATAGAGCGAGGAATCTTTGTCCATGTCCTTCATCCGTAACGACGAAATCAGCACACTATTTGGATTTCGTCGATCTTTTCCTGTAACCATTCGTTAGCGCACGCAACAGCGGCCGTAAGCTCTTCAACTTCTCGATTTGCTCAATCAAGCGAATCGCGTCATCGATATTCTTCCGCGACAAAACCAGACCGGCGCAATCGCGGAATTTTTCCGTCAGCTCCGCCCAGCTCATCGGCTTGGTGGGATGGCCGCGCGCAACATCATAGCGGCCTTCCAGTACCCGGCCGTCTTTGAGCTCCACTCGAACCCGAGAGCGCACCTGATCGTAACCGAGGCGCTCCAGCTCTTCATCGACATAAAGCGTTACCCGCTTCATCAATTCGATCACTTTTTTGTCGCGCACCTTGCGGTCCTGAAACTGTGCGATTCCCGCTTTGCG
>JBIOXP010000446.1:0-23660 GCA_044869705.1 Binatia bacterium
AGATCGTTCTGAGGCTTCGCGTTTTTCCCGGTGAATACACGGGGCGCAGCATGCTGCGCCCCTACTTTAACAAATACCCGAACTTCTCCCGCGCCTCGCGGACAACCTCTTGGCTCGGCGCGTTGACCTTGGGGAATTTGTCTCTCCATTCATAGGGTCGCGTGGCATCGATCACCATCCGCGAGTTGGTGAAATCCCGGACTTTACGCTGTTCGGGCGTGAGGCGCGGATCGGCAGGAGTACTGCGCATGCGGCGCAGGACATCCACGGAAGTCGCCGGATCGTAGCGTGACAACATCGCCCACATGAGCTGATCCAGATTGGAGACGTCAACGTCGTCGTCGACCACGATCACCATTTTACAGCCGTAAACGCTCGCACCGCAGCTTGCCGCTAAGACGCCGACTTGCTTCGCGTGTCCGGGATAGCGCTGCTTGACGGCGATGCCGATCAGCATGCGCGACGCGCCAATTTCGTGCGGCCAGACTTGCGTCACATCGGGGACGCCGGCGTTTTGCAACTGGTGCTTGAGCATCGCCGAGCGCATGATCGCGCGATAGCGCGCCATTTCGTCCGAGCCTCCGCCGATCGGCGGCACGCCGAGAATAATGGGGTCGTTCCGATGATAGATCGCTTCGATCTCCAGCACCGGCTGGGCGCTTTCGTCGGAAGCATAGTAGCCGGTCCATTCGCCGAACGGTCCCTCGAATTTGCGGTTATTGTTGTTCAAGTAGCCTTCAAACACGATTTCGGAATTGGCGGGAAATGGCAGCCCGGTAACTTTCCCGCGCACGCACTCGACCGGTTTCCGGCGCATGCCGCCGACGATGTCGTACTCGCAGAGTCCATAAGGCTGCTCGGTTCCGGCCATGAAGAAAAATAGCGGATCACCGCCGAGTACCAGAGCCAGCGGCATTTTTTCGCCGCGCTTGAAATACTTTTGCCGGTGCATGTAACCATGCTTGCCCGGAACCATGAGCAAGCTGACGCTCCTCTGGTCTTGAATCATCGCCCGGTAGCAGCCGGCGTTGACCCATTTTTCGTCAGGGTCCATGGTTACGGAAAAACAACCGGTCCCGATATATCGGCCGCCATCGTTGACGTGCCAAATGGGAGTTGGAAACTTGAGAATATCGATGTCAGCGCCTTCGAGCGCGTTCTCGAAAATCGGTCCGCTCTCGACGATAACCGGCGCAATGTGCTTGGGTATCCTTTGATAATGATCGAAATAGGCCTGACTCAGCTCTTGTTTCGAGAGGCCCTCTGGAAAGCCGAGTGTCATGGCGCGCCGTTTGCCGGCAAAACAATTGATCAGCAGGCGAAAACCTTTCGGACAGCCGGGCACGTCGTCGAACAACACAGCTGGGCCGTCGTCCGGCGGCACGACCACGTCTGTCGCCAAACCGATTTCCTGCTGCCATGATGCGCCCAGAACCGTCTTCAGCTCGCCCAGCGCTTCTGCCCCGGCCATCCATTCACGCAGATCGGTAAACGAGATATACGGCTGGATTTGTGAGCTATCGAACATGGCTTCTCCTTGATCTCCGTCGATCGTGAAATCCTATCACAAAGACTCGGAGCGGCAAAAGTGCTGATTCTCTTTGGGCGGCATCCTTTGCGAACTCACTTATCGTTTTGGCGCAAAACCAATCATTCTTGAGAAGCCAGCGGGCTGCGCGGCCGGGAGGAACGATCTCGAGCGGCAGCCGATACGATCACGGTAAATTCGGTCCACGATGTTTCTCGAACAGAACGTACTCTGACGTCAGTTGACGGCAGGCCTCGCTCAGGTAGAATGGCAGCGGGCGATGTCCCTTCAATGATTTTGAGCAGCTACCACAACCGAGGAGCCGAACAATGATCGTCGATGCCGATGCCCACGTTGTCGAAACCGAGCATACATGGGATTTTTTGGATGAAGCGGAAAAAAAGTTTCGTCCGCAGCTTTTCAGCTCCAGTGATAATCCCAACATGCAGTATTGGTTCGTGGACGGAAAATCGGTCGGATTTCGGCCCCCGACGTTGACCGAGCAGGAACTGATCGCGCTATCGAAACAAACCGGACGCGAGCTCAAAACCGCGCCCGAGGCGCGCGAGCTGCGTGATGTGGAATTGCGTTTGAAGCACATGGACAAGCTCGGCATCGACGTGCAGATTCTCTTCAATACCATGTGGATTGCCCGGGTCGCCGATAAAGCGGATGCCGAGATCGCGCTGTGCAAGTCATGGAACCGCTGGATGGCCGAAGTCTGGAAACAGGGCAACCACCGCCTGCGCTGGTCCTGTGTCGTTCCGGCGATGACGCTCGCCGAAGCACTCGAACAAATGCGCTTTGCCAAGCAAAACGGCGCGGTAGCCGTCAGTCTTCGGCCCTTCGAAGACGAAAAGCACCTGGTCGAGCCTTATTTTTATCCGATCTACGAGGAAGCGACGCGACTGGATCTCGCCGTCGCTGTGCATATTGCCAATGCCAGCCCCCGGCTGATGGATCAGTTCAAGCCGCGCTACGATCGCATGGGCGGCTTTGCCCAGTTCCGCATTCCCACTGTCATCACCTGCCTGTCCTTGATGATGAGCGATGTGCCGAAAACTTTTCCCAAACTGCGCTGGGCCTTCGTCGAAGCATCTGCCCAATGGGTGCCCTGGGTTGTCAAGGAGGCGATTCGCCGCAGCGGCACCAAAGGATTTCCGCAGCTCCCGTTCAAAGAGTTCAATATTTACGTCACCACCGAAACCAACGACGACTTCGATTACGTCCTGCGCTACGCCGGCGAAGACAATGTCGTGATCGGCACCGATTACGGCCACACGGACGCATCGAGCGAAGTCGATGCCATCGATATTTTTCGCACCAACGATCTCGTCGGTGATCCGATCAAGAAAAAAATCCTCGACGATAACCCTCGCCGGCTCTACGGGCTGTAGGCGCAAGGTGCGGAGACGTAATTTCCCCCACGGGCCAATCCCGCGTTTTTCCTCGAACGCAATCTCGCCGCCGTATCGGCGGTCGCGTTGAAGATCGGCTCCTTTCATGGTCAAAGACCTGCGCAGTTTCATTGCTCAAGTAGAATCTCAACATCCCGAAGAGATTGCGCGGGTGACGAAAGCGATCTCGCCCCGCTACGAAATCACGGCGCTGCTGACTCAGCTCGAACGAGCGAAACGTTTTCCGCTGTTGTTTTGTGAGAACGTCGACGGCAGTGCGGCGCCGGTGGCGATCAATGTTCAAGCCAGCCGCAAACTCATGGCCTTCGCGCTCGAATGCCGGCCGGAGGAGCTAGCCGGCAGTTTCAGCGCACGGCAGAACCAGCCGATTCCGCCCGTCGAATTGAGCGCCGCGCCGGTGCACGAAGTCGTGCGCCTCGACGAGGAAGTTGATCTCACGCGAGTCCCGTTGCTGACTCACTACGACGTCAACGCCGCGCCCTATGTTACCGCGGGCATCGTCGTCGCTGCGGATCCCGAGACCGGCGCCAGAAACACGAGCTACAATCGTCTGATGCTGGCCGGCAGGCGCGAGCTGCGCATCTTCATGGCGGTCGGGCGCCACCTCTGGACCTTACACAATAAGGCCGAACGCCGCAGCGAAGCGCTACCGATCGCGATCATTGTCGGCGTTCACCCTTTGTTCTCACTCGGGGCACAAGCCTTCACGCCATCGACCGAGGACGAGTACGGCGTCATCGGCGGCATGATGGATGAGGCGTTGCGTGTGGCGAAGGCGAAGACCGTTCCGCTGCTCGTTCCCGCCGATGCGGAGATGGTGATCGAAGGCAGAATTCTTCCGCATATCCGTCGCGAAGAAGGTCCCTTCGGCGAATTCACCGGCCATGCCGTGTCGAAAGACCAACGCCAGGTGATCGAAGTGACCGCCATTACGCACCGTAAAAACTATATTTTCCAGGACGTGCACGCCGGTTACACCGAACATAAACTGATGGGCGCTGTGCCGCGCGAGGCCGCGTTGATCAAAGCCGTGCGTCAGACGGTGCCGACAGTGAAAAACGTCTGCATGCCGGTTTCCGGCAACTGCCGTTTTCACGCATACGTATCGATCGCAAAGCGCGCACCGGGTCAAGCAAAGAACGCGATCTGCGCCGCTTTTGCTTCCGACATGCTGCTGAAACACGTCATCATTGTCGATGATGATATCGACGTCTTCGATGAAGAACAGGTGCTTTGGGCGGTGTCGAATCGATTTCAAGCTGATCGCGGCCTGGTTGTCATCCCTGATGCGCAAGGGAGCGAGCTCGATCCGTCTGCCGGGCCTGGCGGCGTCAATGCCAAGATGGGCCTCGATGCCACCAAACCCCTCTCTGGTTTTGCACCGGAATTGCGCGTTCCGGATGAGATCATGAAGAAAATTAGTCTGGAAGATTTTCTGCCAAGCTTCCGCAACCGCTAGCGCGTGTGCCAGCGCTAGAATCGACACAAACGTGATCGCCCTTTGTTGGGCTCAGGATAAACTCCAGCCGATACACTGCTTTAAACCTGCCGAGTACTGTAGCTGACCTGGCGGCTGCGAATCGATCGTCTGGGTAGCTCGATACCGAGTTACGTGCACCTGTCGAATGCCGATCTCACCGGTTTTCCTCGATACAAATAAGCTTTTGGATTGCGCATCAAGGGGAACATAATGTAACATCGTTGAAATCCTAAATAGGTTCTATTTCCATCGCTAGTTCATGCCCGTTATCGGTGATACCAAAGCCCGCTTGCTACGCGGCATTGTCGAAGACAATCTCGATGTCGTTCAGGGAGTGCGGACACGACGGGTTGTCCGCCGCCGAGCACGTGTCAAGGTTTGGTTGTGGATCGGAATTATCGGCCTGGCCGTCGGTTATTTGAGCGTCACGACTCAGGGCGTTTCTCGCGGCGGCGCTTCGCTCAACGTGGCCGCGAGAGCTCCCGCAGTAATCCCGATTGCCAGCGAGTCAGTAGCCGAGACTGAAGCTCCCCTCGCTTATCCGCGTCCGATCGATCGCAACGCGATTCCTCTCACGGTGAAGACCGTTGTCATCGACCCCGGTCATGGCGGCGATCCGGGCGCAATCGCCGAGTCCGGTCTTGCCGAGAAAGACATTACTTTGGATATCGCATTACGTTTGCGTAGGCTGCTGCAAGAAGCGCCGTTCGAAGTTTTGCTGACGCGCGATACGGACCGCCGCTTGTCACTCGATCAGCGGGTTCAGTTTGCGAACGAAAACAGAGCCGATTTGTTTTTGTCGATCCACGTCAACTCAATGGAGCCTCACACGATTCGCGCTTTGGAAACCTACTATGTCGGACCTACCGATGATCCCCACGCCCTCAATCTCGCCAGCCGCGAAAACAAAGAATCCGGCTACTCCCTCTCCGACTACAAGCAAATCCTGGAAAAAATCTATGTTGATGCGCGCCGCGACGAATCGCACACAGCGGCGAAAACGCTGCACAGCCAACTTTTTCGCGCGCTCAAACAGGATAATCCGCAACTCGAGAATCGCGGCGTCAGGACGGCGCCATTCGTAGTCTTGATCGGCACGCAAATGCCGGCGGTGTTGATGGAGATCGCGTGCCTCTCCAACACCGAAGAAGTCGAATTGTTGACAAACCCGCAATATCGGGAAACTATCGCGCTGGCTCTCGCCCAGGGCATTCGCCGTTACGCGAGTAGTCTCACGGTAGCCGGCAGGAAAGGCAGTTGATCGATGGAAGAAAGCAACGACACGCTGTGCGTGGGAATCGATCTCGGCACATCCCGCAGCTCGATCTCCGCGTCCAATGGCGAACGGCACGTCATCGATAGCTACGTCGGTTGGCCTATGGACATGGTGGCGCGCAAGCTGGTGAAAAAGTCGGTTCTCGTCGGCCGCGACGCTCTCGATAATCGCCCGATGCTCGACCTCCGCCGGCCACTCGAGCGCGGCATCATGAAAGAAGGCTCCGATAGAGATCAGGAAGCGGTCCAGGAGATTCTGCGCCACTTGATCGGGCTCGCCGGTATAAAGCATAAAAGCAAGAACAAAGCGAAGGTGCGCGCGGTCGTGGGCGTGCCCGCCGAGGCGTTTCGCGTCAATCGACAGAATCTGCGCAGCACGCTCGAAGGGATTGCCGATAGCGTGATGCTCGTCTCGGAACCGTTCGCGGTCGCTTATGGTCTGGAAGCCTTGCTGCACGCTCTCGTGATCGATATCGGCGCCGGAACCGCCGATTTCTGCGTCATGCAAGGACGCTATCCGACCGAGGAAGACCAAAAGACTCTGCCCAACGCGGGCGATGCCATCGATGAGCAGCTCATGAAGCTCATTCGCGAACGTCACCCGGACGCGCAATTTTCGATTCATATGTTGCGCGAGTGGAAAGAGAAATGGAGTTTCGTCGGCGAACCGAAGCAGCGGGTCGTCGTGAGCACGCCGATTAAAGGCAAGGCTACCGAAATCGATATCACCCAGGAAATGCGTACTGCCTGCGAAAGCATTCTGCCACCGATCTGCGAAACCATGATTACATTGCTTGCGAAAGTCGAGCCTGAGTTTCAGACCAAAGTTCGCAACAATGTCAATTTAGCCGGCGGCACGTCGCTGATCGCCGGCTTGGCCGATGCCGTCACACACGCGCTGAATGATCTTGGCGGCGGGCGTGCCACGGTCGTGAAGGACCCGGTTTTCGCCGGTTCCGACGGTAGTCTTGCGATCGCTCAAGATGCATCGAGCTCGGACTGGGAGAAACTGTCGCTTTAACGCGGATAGGATAACGCATCATGCGTGCCTGGATTTCCGATCTCTTGATCTTTTCCGCCGGAATTGCCGGCGGCATCCTCATCAGCAAACTCGAGCCCTATCTCCGGGCCGCCAAAAAACAACGCACAGAAATGGTTACGACCCGGGCGCGCATTCTCGCGGACATCAAAGAAAAACACAACGAGGAAATTTTACACGAGGCATTTCGCACCACAGAAGCGATTCGCAGCGAGCTCGACAAGTCGGCGCAACTGTTGCGCAAAACCTTGCTCACTGTGAAAGAGCCTGCCGATCATGCAAATAACGGCGAACGTCAGCCGTTGGTCCCATTGTCTCGAGTCATCGACCCGAACCGCTCAAATTCCTAGCACGTTCCGCGTCACGATAAATTCTTCCACACGATCGGCGCTGCTGCGCGATCATGTTTCATTTGACAGCGGTGCGCTCAAGTGGAACATTGACGTGCGAGAAAGCTGATGAAACTGAAAGGGGTTTGGCTGCTGGCGCTTATGCTGCTGCCGGAAAATGTTATGGCGCAAGATCTCATCAGAATCGGTTTGTTCAACCGCGATGCGGCCATTATCGCTGCCGAAAGCAAAGGGTTTCTCGAGCAGGAAAACATTCGCGTCGAAATCAATACGGTCACCGATTCGCCCACGCTGTTACGGAACCTGATCCGCGGGAACTACGAGTTGATTTTGAATAACGCGGATAATGTCATCGCCTGGGCGGAAGGCCAGGGCGAAGACCCGCAAAAAAACGATTTTGTGATTTTTCTCGGCGGCACTCAGGGCGTCGACCAGAAACTGGTGGTGATTCCGGCGATCAAAGATTTTTCCGACCTGAAAGGCAAGCTCCTGGCTGCCGACGCGGTCACCACCGGTTATGCTGTCGTCGCGATGGCGATCTTGAAGAAACATGGTCTCGAGTGGAAGCGCGATTACGAGGTGAAGTCGTTTGGTAATACCAACGCACGAGCCGAGGCGATGAGCCGGGGCGAAGCGGCGGGCGCGATGATGAGTTTGGCCGACGAGGAGATAAAAAAACGCGGCTTCAAAGTTCTCGCCGAAGCGCAGGACTACGTGAAGCACTATGCCCGGGGGCTGGGCGCGACCCGGCGCGCATGGGCGAATGCCAATGAAGATCTCGTCGTACGGTTTGTCCGGGCGATGATTCGCGCCACGGACTGGCTGCAGGAGCCAAGGAACCAAGAGGAGGCAATCCAAGTCCTGCTGAGCGAAACCAAAAACAACAGGGCACGCGCCGAATCGATGTACCGGCAAACCCTCAGCCCCACCATGGGTCTTACACCGCGCAGTCGCATCGATATGGAAGGCATTCGCACGATCATTGAATTGCGCGAAATTGCCGGCTTGATGAAAGCGCCCGTACCGAAACCGGAAAAGTATGTCGACGAGAAATTCTACCAAAAGGCACTGGCTACTCTGGGCCGCTGACGATCCTCTCGCGAATTCGTTACAGCAATAAACAGACGAAAGGAAACCGATTTTTATGACACGCGTATTACTTCAATCGAAACTTATGACCGCACTTGCACTCGTATTTTCGCTCGCTCTTCTTCAATGGCAGGCTGCACAGGCGGCGCAATCTGCTCAAGGCAAACCGCTCACGGTTCGCGGCAAGATCGCGGGCGTCGAAAAAGATGCGCTCAAAGTAACGACTTCGGCAGGGGAGGTCATGGTCAAACTCCCTGAGGATATTCGCGTGACTGGCGTAGAAGCCGCCAAGCTGTCCGACATCTTCTCGGGAGAGTACGTTGGCACGACAGCGGTAAAACAGTCGGATGGAACTCTCAAGGCGCTCGAAGTACATATTTTTCCGGAGAGCTCGCGCGGCACGGGCGAAGGGCAGCGGCCGTGGGACCTCACGCCCGGTTCGACGATGACCAACGCCAACGTGGAAAAAGTGGAACAAGTGCCTGTAGAAAAGACCCAAGGACAGTTGCTGACGCTCAAGTATAAAGGCGGCGAGCAAAAGGTTTTGGTTCCTCCCGGCACCCCGATTGTGAAAAATGTGCCCGCCGATCGCTCACTGCTCAAGCCCGGGACTGGAGTTTATGTCGCTGCGATGCGCGGCGACGATGGCACCATCACCGCTACGCGGATCACAGCCGGTGTCGGCGGTGTGATGCCGCCCATGTAAGCAAAGCCGGGGCAGCTTTTCACTCGAAGAAGTTCGTTTCCATGAACTGCTTGCGCCGCGCCGGGTGGCTTTTTGTCTGGCTTTTGTGTGCCAGGCCGTTGCTGGCGAATCCGTTTCTCGCTAAACCCGGCGAACCGCAAACGCCGATCCGGGTGGCTGCCTGCGCCATTAGCGGCGGATTTATTCATCTCTATACTGGGCTCGATCATCACCTCTTTGACAAGTATGGCCTGAAAGTCGAGTTTTTACTGGTGCGGGGCGCCGGACTCTCATTGACCGCACTGACTGCAAACGAGGTACAATTCGTTTATTGCACTGCCGAAGCGATGATTCCAAGCCTGGCCGCGGGGGCGGAAGCGAAGATCATCGCTGCGCCGTTGCTCGGTGTACCTTGGGTCGTCATCGCTCGCAAAGACATCAAGCGGTTGGAAGACCTAAAAGGCAAAACCCTTCTTGTCATGCGCTCCGGCGGAACTCAGGACAGGCTGGTTTCGGCGCTCATTCAAAAGCTCGGTTTCGGTGCAGAGGAGATCAAGCTTCGGCACAACCCGACCAGCGATCAAATGGATATTTACACCTCCCTGCAAAACGACTTGGGCCAGGCCGCTCTCGTAATGCCGCCGCTCGACGCGCGCGCGAAACACGACGGCTTCAATGTAATCTACCAGCTTGATGATCTCGATGTGCCGGCCGTTTACAGCAGCGTACTCGCCAATGAACGAATGCTAAAAGAGCGGCCCGCCATTGCACAAAAATTCACCGCAGCCATCGCCGAGACGATTCACTTTGCCGAGAAAAACGCCGATCAAGCGCGCGCGAGCGTCAGCAAATTTCTCGGTCTTAAAGATGCCGAATCGGCCCAGTCCGCCTACGACGCATATGCCCGACGACTGGTCAATCGACGTTTGTTGATCCCCGCTGGACGCGTTGCCAAATCACTCGAGACAACGCGCCAATCAGGAGCTCACGTGCGGCGCAAGCCTTCGGACATCTATGACAACAGCTTTGCGGATAGCCTAGAGCGAACTGGATTTTTAAAAGAGTTGTGGGGTGGCGAAGTCCCCGCGAAAAAATAATGCGAGCGCGTGCTCAAAGTCATGCGAATTTTTCTTTTTTCCTCCGCGCCGCATGGCCCGTGCCGACACTTGCCTCCATGAACTTCGTTGTACTAATTTGATCGCCTCATCACGAGGTTCACCAATGCCGTTTCTGCTTGCCGCTCTGACGCTGATATTCACTCTACTGCCGGCTTTCGCGACTTTTGGCGAGATCATTTACATCGGAATATCGACGCCCGGTCTTTATGAGCTACCCACCGAGATCGCGGAGCGAAAGGGTTTTTACAAGGAGGAAGGTCTCGACGTTCGCAAGGTGGTTGTACGCACGAACCTCCAAGTTGCCGCGTTGATCGCCGGTGAGCTTGATTATTCGACCGTCAGCGGAATCGTTGCCCGCGCCTCGATCCAAGGCTTGCCCGTGAGGGGCGTCATGGGATGGTTCGACCGCCCGCTTCATATTCTCATCGCCAAGCCGGGGTTTAAGCGCTTAACCGATTTCAAGGGAAAAAAGATCGGCGTGAGCTCGATCGGTTCGGCACCGCACATCATTTTACGCGAAGCTTTGGCGCAAGCCGGGATGAATCCGGATCGCGACGTAACGACACTTGCGATCGGGGGCTCCGGTGAGCGGCTCGCGGCACTCACCGCCGGCACCGTCGATGCCACCCCGCTCGATGTAGCCTATGTTGAAAAGGCAGAGAAACTCGGGCTTGTCTCGGTCCTCTATTTCGGCGATGTCGTGCACACCCGCCTCGGTGGTTTCGGCGTGTCGCTGGACAAAACACGAAAGAATCCCGGGCAAATTACGCGCGTGATCAAAGCCACTTTAAAAGGTGTGCGTTTCATCAGAGATAACAAACCGGAAAGCTTGGCAATCATGCGCGACTACCTCCACGTGAGCAACGAAGGCGCTGTCAAAGTTCACGAGTTCGCTATGCGTTCTCTCAATGTGGATGGCTCCGTCGCCAAAAGCACTCTGGATACGGAGATTCGGCTGGCCAAAGAACAGCTTAAAATCAACGATGACATCACGGAAGACAGACTGATGGATTGGCGCTTCTTGAAGCAGGCGCAGGCAGTCAAGTGATGGTGCTGCTCGGCGCCGGAAGGAAAAAACCATGGCTCAGATCAAGCACATTGCCATCCGCACCCGCGACGTGCCAAAGACCGCAGCCTTCTATAAAGAGGCGTTCGGTCTCAAGGAAATAGGCGCCGGTCAGAGCGGTGTTTATCTCACCGACGGTCATTTGAACATCGCGATTTTGAATTTGCGCCCGGGCATGGACGGAGAGTCGATGAGATTGGGCGTCGATCACATCGGCTTTCAGGTCGAAGATGTGGATACAACCGTCGCGCGCATCAACGAATTGGGAGGCAGAGCCTTGCACGAGCCGCACCAAGCCGCGCCCGCCGAAGCGGCGGGGCCGAGATCCTACTTCGAGGTAAAGTGTCTTTGTCCCGACGATCAGGTCATCGATGTTTCGAGCGCCGGCTGGGTTGGCGCAAAATGACAACCGCTGCTGTGTGTTCGAGTTCCTCGAATACTCTCGTAGCGATCACGCCCGCTGTTTGTCATCCTGAGGCGTAGCCGACGGATCTGAATCGTAAGCCGAGCTGACGTCGTCGCGACAGAGAGAACAAGACCTGCAACTTTCCTCTTCCATACCCTCAAACATCAGCAGCATACGGAAGCGCATCTCCGGCCTTTACTACGGCTGGCGCATGATCGGCCTGGTCTCCGCGTTGCGCATTCTCGGCGGCGGTCTGCACCAGTACGGCTTCACGGTTTTCTTTTTGCCGGTGACCAACGAGCTAGGCTGAGTCGCGCGGCCACTTCCCTCGCGTTTTCCCTGGCGCGCGCGCAAGGCTCATTTGCTTCACCCCTAGTCGGCTATCTGGTCGATCGCTACGGCCCCAAGCCGATGATGATCACCGCGGCTTTTCTCGCGGGCGTCGGTTACATTCTTTTTTCCCGGGTTCACGATTACACGTCTTTCCTGATCGTCTACCTCGGCGTGATATCGCTCTCGTTTACCGCCGGCTTCGTGCATGCGCCGACCATCGTCGCCAACAGTTGGTTCATCCGGCTGCGCGCCCGCGCGATGACTGTGGTCAGCGCCGCGGTTCCCATCGGCGGCGCAATCATCACCCCAGCCCTGGCGGTGTTGATCAGGACGATGGGCTGGCGCCACGCCGCACTGGTTTCTGGCTCGCTGTTTTTACTCATCGGCGTACCGCTGACATTGATGGTGCGAAAGTCGCCCGAGACCATGGGCATGGCGCCCGACGGCGAACCGCTGGAAAGCGCCGAAACGCGGGCGCCCGGTCCGAACAGGGCGGCGTTCAGCGATCGCCACGTCACGGCGACTCAGGCGCTGCGCTCGCCGATTTTCTGGACGCTGATCGTTTCGATGACCGCGCGCTCCGCGGCTTTCACCACGGTCACGACGCATTTCATTCCGATCATGGTGTGGAAGGGGCTGAGTGAAACCGAAGCGTCGGTGCTGCTTGCGGGGTTTGCCCTCGTCAATCTGCCGATCCACTTTCTGCTCGGTTGGATCGGCGATTTCGTCAACAAGCCAAAACTCACGGCGATCTGCATGTTTTTAGGTGTGGTCGCCGTTTTGCCGATGCAGTGGACCGGTTCGCTCTGGGCGCTGTGGTTTTTTACCTGTCTCTACAGCGTGCTCGACGCGTCGATCCCGGTTTATTGGGCATCCGTCGGCGACTTTTTCGGCCGTAAATCTTTCGGTACCATCCGCGGCAACATGAATCTCTTCTACACCTGGGGCTCGATCCTCGGCCCTTTTCTCGCCGGCGCCGTCTATGATCGCACGCAAAGCTATCAGATGGTCCTTTTCGGCATCACCATAGCTTTACTGGTCTCCACCACGATGACCGCGCTCTTGATCAAGCCGTGGGCGAATCTTGGAACTGTTAGCGACATAGTGTTACGCGAGAAGGGGGGATGACATGCTTCGACCATTGCTTCTGGTCGCGATGCTTTTGGTGAGCGACAGTGCTTTCGCTGAGTTCGGCATCTACGTGGCGGAGCGCCCCAAGGTGTCGCTCGAGCGCGCACTGCCGATCGCCACCAAGATGGCTCAGTCAAAAGCTCGGGACTTGGATAAATTTCTACTCCATTCAGTAATGCCGCGTGTTTACCAAGGAGATAAGAGAGGAATGCATTGGCAGTTCCTGTGGCAGGAGGCCGAATTCAAGACTCATATGCGCGGCGTGATTGTGCGCGTCTACATGGACGACGGCTTTGCGCTCATCGAAGAGTTTCGGGAGTAGCAATGTTCCTTTTGTTTTCAAGGTGACGACGGCGCTCTTGATCAAGCCGTAGGCGAACCTTGAAACGTCCGCCCGGACACCGGTGCACTCATACTGCTCGAGTTAGACTCACTAAGCGCGCCACGCACTGGAAAATCGATGATATCAGAACGACGGCGGCTCACTTAGCTTTCGGCCCGACAAAGCCCAGAAAGCGATGTGGTCAAAGAATTTTGTATCGGCACATCTTGGAAAAGCCGCAGAGGTCTTCGGCACACTCGATGATTATCCGCCTGGGCATCAAAGATTCTTTATGAAAAAACGCTGACCTAAGAGCAGTGGCTCAAGCGAGCAGATGACACCGCGGATTCCGGAGGGGCAGCGCGGGTTGCCGAGAGAAGCCGTCAAAACCGATTCGCTCACCGTCGCAAAATCCACATTCGCCGGCTCGCAATCTCCCCCCGCATGAGCACGAAATTAACGTCCAGCCCGTCCTGCCGATAATACCCTCTTTCCTTCGCCGCCATAATAGCAACCAGCGATACGCTGAAACTCGGCACCGCCACATTCACTGTTGTACAACCCGGTGGACGGCAGCAGCAGACAAAGCATCAAAAGACACTAGCAAACGAGCAAAGCGAATTCTGGTCGAAGGTCGCAGACAAGTACGACCGCGTAGTAGATTTGCAGGTTATTCCGAGAACACGCTCCTTGGTTCGCGAACGATTGGCCAAAGAGATCCGCTGGAAGACTGGCGGAGTTCCGCTGCGGCACCGGCTTTTATACCCAAGTCCTGGCAGAAAAAGCGGACAGCGTCATCGCTGCTGACATTTCTCCGGGCATGCTTGACGTTGCAAAGAACCGGATCGATGCCGCCAACCTATGATTCCTGCACGAAGACGGTCAGGCAAGTTCTTTGTCTGACGAGGCGTTCGACACGGCATTTATCAGCCTCGTGATTCACTTTACCGAACCGAGAAAAACCTTGCTCGAAATGCACTGCATCCTGAAAGTTGGCGGCACCCTCGTTATCGCAAATCTGGACGTGCACGCTCTACGCGGTTTGGACCGAGCCCGATGCCTAATTCGGATCTTGTATCACGGCCTCACAGGGTACCGAGTGAAGCCGCCAGAGTTTACGAAAAACATGCTGACCGAGAAGGAGCTTTGTAAGCTTCTCAGCGAATGTGGATTTAGGCTGACTGACACCGAGATGATCCGAGACAAGTCTCGTTCGTCGAACACCCCCGTTGAATACATCCGAGCTGTGAAGGTTTGACGGCATTCGCGCGCCAGTATCAACCCAGGACAAACGCTCGCCGTCATCGAGGAGACACAGCGAAATCGAAGGCAATCTTGCACGTGATAACAATCAGCGGCCATACACAGTTTGTATGAGCGCAATTCCCACCGCGAGGTCGGCACGTAAAGCGCTCACTGCAACCGCTGCAGGTATATTGGGAATATACAGACCGTATATCACAGCTCGATTAATCTTTTGGAATTTAGCATACCATGGTAAATTCACTGAGAATCGCGGATTCCACGTCAGTAACGAAGCGCGATATACAGATCTGTATAATCAGTAGTTATTCGTTCCAAAGCAGCGATGATCGACTGGTACCTCCGTTCACGGCACATGCTCCGAGGCATGCACGAGAAGGCGATCGATGCCTTGCGCTATTTTGACCGCGATGAGACACAGGCGGCCAAGACGATCGCCAACTACATGAAGTCAGATTTTCAGCAGCTTCGACAACACTGGCACTCGATGTTCCCTGAAGAGACGTTTGGATACCTGGAGCGGCACATCGGGTTCGCCGAGAGGAACGACTTCAACGATATCATTGGGCAGGATCTACCTGCGGTCGAAGTGAAACTCGACGAACATCTGGTTGGCTACCAGAAGTCTCTCCCGAACAGCAAGACGCAGTCGTATGTAGCCGAGGAGAGAATCACCGAGCTAACGGAAATCGAGAACGCACGCTTTGATACGTCCAAACTCATCCGACTGCTACGTGAACTCAATCTCGCTTACAACAATGACTCCCATTTCACCATTGGCATCCTTGTACGGGCCGTGATTGACCACGTCCCACCGATCTTTGGCTATGTGACCTTCCCTGAAGTCGCGAACAACTACAACGCAACTAAGTCGTTCAAGGTAGCGATGCTGCGCTTGAACGACTCGTTGCGCAACTTGGCCGATTCGTATCTTCATGTACAGATCCGAAAAACTGAGAGTCTTCCGACGATCAACCAAGTGGACTTTCGGTCTGAGCTTGATGTGCTGCTATCCGAGGTGTCGCGTGTTCTTCAAGACATCTAACCTGCTTTGAAAATATGTGTTTATTGGACTGCGATCCGTCGACCCGCGACCATCATGACAGCGTCTGAATTAGACTCGTCGGGCACCTAGATTCCTTGGGGTGTTATCGCGACGTCCACTTCACCCTTGATGCGGACGATGTCGTCCATATCGTGTCACTTGCCGGAGTTGCGGTGGGGTAGCAGTCGGGTCATGTCGCTAATCTCGATTATTTCATCCGCTAATAAAAATCGTGTGCATCACGGCAGCAGTGTTTGGGCAAACCATTCCGCGGGCAGGTCGCGGCCCAATCCTGTTTCGCGTGCACGATCGAGGACGAAGCCCGCCACGGCGGCGAACTGCCCGCCGAGTTGGTAATTACTCGCTTCGTTGGGAAACAAGGTCTTCTCGCGCGCTCCGGTCCTTTTGATCCCCTGCCGGAAAAAATCGCGCGCTTCGATCGCGCCCGGCGGCGACGGCGGGACCTTGGCGTCCTTGATATCCTGCGGGCAGAGCTGGCCCAGATAGTAATTTTGCATCCACGGCTCGGCCCGGTTGACCACCACGCGGTCGCAGTCTTCGTACGAGCGAGGATCGAGCTCGAGAAAGCGGACGGAGCTCAAGTGCTGCCCGGGTTCGATCCAAGCGGACTCTATTACCTTTTCGTTGGCGTTGGTCGCTAAAGCAACGATGTCGGTTTTTGCGATCGCATCCCGAGCGGCAGCAACCGGCCGCACTTCGATGCCCAAGCTCGTCTGCAACTCTTCGGCAAATCGACTGCGGCGATCAGCGTTGGAGCTGAAAACCCGAACATTCTTGATGTTCCGAACGCATTGCAGTCCGAGAATTTGCCCGCCGGCCTGCCAGCCTGAGCCGATCAGCCCGACTTCTTCTGCATCCGGGCGCGCCAGGTAATCGGCGGCGAGGGCATACAGCGCGCCGACTCGAGTGCGCTGCAGATAGCCGTCGGGCATCCAGCCGAGCAGCTCGCCCGTCTCGGTAGAGAAAACAAGTAACATGCCCATCCAGCTCCCATTGCCGAAGGGAACATGCTCGACCCGGCTCGACTGACCTTGCTGCTTTTTTCTCGTTACGTTGGAATCGATCCGAATGACGTACTTGCCGATGTAAGGAACGCCGCCTTCCATCGTTTTGCACTGGTAGAATGTATCGGTCGTAACATGGGGCAGCCAGCTTTCCGTGCGCTGGCGCGTCAACACTTGGCCCTTGCCCTCCTCTTCAAAGAAACGCCGCAACACATCGACGCAGTCGGCCATCGTTAACACCTGTTCCACGTCGTCGTTGGTTAACAGCAACACCTTGTCACCCACAAAGCGCAATAGCGTCGAGTTTTGAAAGTGTGTATTCGTGCCTAACGAACGTTGCCATACCTAGAATCCTTAAACACGAGCAACTCGATCGTTTCGATAACTGGAACGGGTTCATCCTCGTGAGCGGCTGCCGTCTCGATCGCCGCCTGCCCGTCCTGAAACTCCGAATCGGAGATGAGCGCCAGCGACGTGTCGACGCGGAACCGCGTTCGGTTGGCGAATTCCTGCAGGCTCGAGGCAGTCGCCTGCTTCACGCGCTGATGCTCAGTGAACACGAACCCGTTCGCTTCGAATACACAGACGGTGTGCCGAATGGTCGGGAGTTGCTGACAGATCTCCTTGGTTCCAGGCCAGAAGTGAAACAAGGTCGGAAAACCGTCGAGCTGATCACCGAAGGTTCCTCTCATAAGAACGTGGCTGCCGGGCACAAGAATCCGGCGCAGCTCACGTGCACAGTCTTCATGGTCGCGGACGTGATGCCATACCTGCGACAGCCACGCAAGGTCACAGGTCAGGTCGCGCAACGGGAGCGCCTCCGCGCAACCTGCGACATACCCAACCCGCCTCGGCTGAGCACTGGCGTCTGCGGCATCGAGCATCGCGGTTGATGGCTCGACTCCGATCACGTGCGCATCGAACTCTCGGGCGAATAATTGCGTGAACCGACCAGAGCCCGCGCCCAGATCGAGAATTCTCGTCTGCCTTCCTTTACTCACGAACGGTTCAACAAGCGCACTCCACGTACCCGCGGTTTTCGGCGACAGTGCGCGGCCGGACGGATAACCGGCGGACATTCGGCCGCTGTAGTCGATGACTCCAGGGAAAAACCGTTTCGTCATGTTCACCAAAGCCGACCCACGTTTTGCCGCTCAGCGCGCACGTGCTTGCCTCAACAGTTTGTCAGTCGGCTTAAGCAATATATCCGGTACGCACATCAATCAAACGCCGCGTGTCACCTGCTCGGTCGTACTCCCAGCAATTCTTGGTTCGACTGTGAAGACGTCCGGATATTTCGTGTACGCCCGAGTCCGAATTCACAGGCGGTGGCATATCGCTTGCGCAAGCTATGTCGTAGACGGTTCGCGACCGTAGGACTGTGCCAAAAATGCAAAATTAGTGGGAATTTTTGCTCGGGATTGAAACATTCCAGGGTGAAATTCTATTTCGAGCTTTTGCATAGAGGCCTAGAACAAATCGAGAACTGAAATCACGAAAGGAGAACAAAAATGGCAGAGGAACAAACCGGGAGAAAAAAGGCCACCAACGAACGCGAACAGGCGCAATCACCATCACGAGGTCAGCAGCCGTCGGAACAGGGAGAATCAAAAGGTCTATCGCGCCGTCAGGAGTTCATGCCCTCATTCGCATCATGGTCTGACAGCCCCTTCGCGTTAATGCGCCGGTTCTCGGAGGACATGGACCGAATATTCGGCGATTTTTTCAGCGATTTCGGAACCCCGCGGGGCTCGCTCCCTTCGCGTTCGGGCGGTCGTATGAATCTGCAACAGGGTCAATGGGCACCACCGATCGAGGTGTTTCAGCAAGATAACCAGCTGATCGTGCGCGCCGAGTTGCCCGGATTAGGCAAAGACGACATCAACGTTGAAGTCACTGACGACCTGTTGACTATCTCGGGCGAGCGTCGGGAAGAGCACGAAGAAAACAAACAAGGGTATCGCCACAGCGAACGGCGTTACGGCCGGTTTTCGCGCAGCGTAACGCTACCGGAAGGAATCAATACCGACGAGATGCGCGCCCATTTTCGAAACGGCGTACTCGAGATCACGATACCGACGCCGGAGCGCGAGCAGCGCGGCCGCCGGATCGAAATCCAGGAGTCCGACGGGCAAGCGCGGACGAGTTCAGGCTCGTAAGCCTCGGCGCTGTGCATTCAATCGGTCTGCCGCCGCCGGCGGTTAAAACGAGCGGGTTCGCTTCGGACGACGGCAACGCGCCGTCGTTCGAGCTCCTGCTGCAACATTCCATAACGAGGAGAAACAATAATGGACAGCAAAGTAGAGCGGATTACGGTAGAACAAGCACGCCAAGCCCTGAAATCCGGACGCGCGTTGCTGGTTTGCGCCTATGAGGACGACAACAAGTGCGAAAGGAATGGCCTGGAGGGTGTCCTTTCGCTGCGCGATTTAGAATCGCGGGCCGGGACGCGTGATCGGGAAATAATTTTTTATTGTGCGTGACCCGAAGAAGCAACCGCTGCCCGTCGGGCAGAAGAATACCAAAACCAAGGCTTTACGAACATAAAGGTGGTCAAAGGCGGGCTCAGAGCTTGGCAAACCGCGGCGTAGGCGCGCGAAGCCGCTGCGACCCATGCGGTCGGACTTGGGATAGTCCTAATGAGCAGAAAATAGATAGTCCCGTGCGCGAAACCGTCCGGACGTTTACGCAGCGCGAGTTGCTCAAGCGAGTCGTTCTGAAGCGCCGATTTTGGGCAAGGAGTTCTCTTTGACTTAACCGAAACCGCTGTGTTAACCCGAACTCATGTCAGTCGCCGAATTCAACGCCGAAGTCGGCATTCATTACCCGCTACATGTCCTCAATCGCTATTCCCTCCCCGAGCTGATCGAGCTTGCGGCGCACGCGGGGCAAGTCCTCGGTCCGTTTGGCTTTACCCGTGTCTGGACCAATGACAATCTCGAATATCGGAGCGTGCTGGCGAGCTCCGCGGCAATTCTGGCGCGCTTGCCGGTCAAGCTCGGTACCGCTGTCGCCGTGCCCTACTTTCGTAATCCCATCGATTTCGCGATGTCGTTTGCCACCATGAGTGAGCTTTGCAACGGGCGCGAAATCTCTCTTGGGCTCGGCCCCGGCTCGCGATCGATTTTGACCCGACACGTTGTACGAGCAAAGCCCCTGACGTTCATGGCGGAACTGGCGATTGCGCTACGCACGCTCTTTGCGGGCCAGACTCTCGATCGTCAGAACATTCCGATCCTCGCCGAATATTTCCACTTGAACGCGCCGCATTACGCGCTCCGCTTCAAAGCGGCGGCGCCTATCCATCTGTTTTACGGGCCGAGTCTGCTCAAGCCCGCTGTGCTCGATCTTGTCGCGCGGCACTTCGATGGCGTGATCCTGCAAACGCTGTACGGCATCGACGAGATCGAACGCTCTCTTGCACTTCTCAATAACGCAAGAACTCAGTCCGGCGCTTCGCAGCCGCTAAGAAAAACCATGTTGATCAACGCCTCGATCGGCCGCGATAGCGAAGCCGCGAGGCAGCACGCCAAACGCTTTGTTTCCCATATTGTCTCGGGTTGGCCTGACGAAGTGCTGGAGGCGAAAGGCATCGATCCGACGGCGATTCAAGCAGTACGCCAGGCGTATGCGGAAAATCGCGGCGTCGATGCCGCCGCTGCGCTCACGCCTGATCACGCAGTGGACAGGCTGATCATCGCCGGTACCGCGGCACAATGTCGCAGTCGACTCGATGAACTCTTCAAGCTCGCGGCCCGGCATGATTTTAGTGAGATCGTCATTGGTGTTCCGCTCGGGCCGGAAATCGCCGATGTGATCGAACTTTGGGGAACGGAGATTCTACCGCTCCTGCACTAGGCGAGTTGCAAAAGCGCCGTGACAACAAATCATCGTCACGCAAAATCAAGGCACTCATAAACATCTCCGTCATTTCGACCAAAGCGTGAAATCTTTCTTTTTTTCTGTTCTCTCGATCAGTGTTCTGCGCGCGACACGCGTCCTCAGATCCGATACACGCGCGCCGCCGTGTCGTAAAAGAGCGCCGCACGCTCCGTCACCGAGTAGTCGCTTGTCACGCGCTTGTAAGCGTTCCATAGAACCCGATACGAATTCGCGGCTTTCTCGACGGGAAAATTGCTTTCGAAGAGGCAGCGCTCGGAGCCGAATTTTTCCGTGCAAGTTTCGAAGTAGGGTTTGAAATTCTCCGCCAGCTCCGCCGACGACGGTTTGATCTGCCGCTGGTGCCAGTCATATCCCGAACGAATTGAACCCATGCCGCCGAGCTTGATAAAAACATTTGGATATTGGGCAAGGCTCGTCATGTGCCGCCGCCAAATCTGATAGACATCGTCGCGCTTTCCCGCATAAGGTCCGATACCCAACGGCGCGCCGATGTGATTGACGATCAGCACCACCTCCGGAAACGCGCGGACCAAATCCGCCAGCTCCGGGAGCTGCGGATGATAGAGCCAGGCATCGAAGGTCAGATCGAACTTTTTAAGCCAGGCGAAACCCTGCCGAAAGCGGCGATCGAGAAGCATCCCCGATCGGGCTTCACTTCGTAATGCGTCGCTGCCATCCCAAGCGGTCGAATAGCGAATGCCGCGGAAGCGCTGGCTCACCGAGAGATGAGCCTCGAGCACGGGCGCGACCGCGTCACCCAAGCTAAGATCCGCAAAACCGATAATGGCAGCGGCGATACGCGTCTCTATGTCGGGATTGGAGCCAGCTTGCAGCGCCACACTCTCCAAGAACTCGGTCTCACCAACCGGTTTTAGCTCGTCGGCTCCAGAGTTACGGTAGCCGTAGCCGCACTCGACCGCGACAGTGGCCGCGATATTATGGCCGCTGCCGAGATCGGCAACCAAATCATTTAGGAAATACCGATTCGGTGCTCGCTCCCACAAATGATGATGCGCATCACAGATCGGCAGATCAGGCTCGAGAACGTCTTCCGTTGCCGGCAACTTGGCGCTTTCAGTTTCCATGTTCCGTTTCTCGATCGGTGCTGCTTTATCGGATGCGCCACGCGCGCGGCATCGTCACGTGTACCAGGAGCACCATCACTGCCCCGATGGCGCCCATGACTCCGACCGCCGACCGGGTTCCGAGCGCGGTGGCCAGACTAGCCAGCAATATGCTGCCGAAGGTCATCACCACATTACTCAACTGAAAAATGGCCATCGTGCGGCCGCGGAATTTCGATGGCGAGTAGGTTTGGATGACCGTCTGCACGAGCGCATTACAAAAAACATTCGCTACCCCGATAATCACCATCAAAAGCATGGAAATTCGAAACCATGGCGAAGCGGCAAAGGCGGCTACGGCGAGGCCGTAGACAGCCGCGCCCCCGAGCATGAAAAGTCCCCGCGGCATGCGATCTCCTAAGGACGCGATCGCAACGGCGCTGCTCAGCGCGCCCACTCCCATTGCCGTTAAGAGAAGTCCTTGCCCTGCCGCGCCGACGGAAAGAATATCGCGAGCGAATACAGGCAAGAGCGTCGTAAACGGCACGATCAGCAGCGCCACCAGCATAACGATCAGCAGTCCGGTTCGCACCTCTTCATTGCGCCAGCTGAACTTCCAGCCCTCGACGACGCTGAGCAAAAACGAAGTCTCGCTGGTTTTAGCGTCGTCGGCCGCCGTCGACGATGTCGTGCGCGATCGAAGTTGCATCGTCCAAAGCGTTGCGAGCGCGCAAAAAATCGCCTGCGTCGCATAGGATCCTGCGGTTCCGTATTTGGCGATCAAAATCCCCGCAAGCGCCGGCCCGGTGCTCCGCGCCGTATTGAAAATCATCGAATTGAGGCCGATTGCGTTGGTCAGATGGTCGCGCGGGACCGCGTCCGCGATAATCGCTGCGCGGGCGGGTTGCAGAAAAGTCTGATCCACCGCCATGACAAAAGCGCTCAAATAAACGTGCCAAGGCTTGATCGTCTGGGTAAAGATCAGCACTGTTAACATGCCGTACATACAGCCATCGACGACTTGCGATAGCACGATCTGTTTTTTGCGCGACAAACGGTCGGCGGCGCTCCCCGCCACCGGAGACAAAAATAGAATCGGCAAGGCTTGAATACCCCGCACCATTCCAAGTTGGAGCGCCGAATTGGTCAGCTCGTAAATCAACCAACCACGCGACACTTGATCCATCCAAAAAGCCATCGACGTCAGCGAATGACCCAGCCAGAGCAAGCGAAAGTTGCGATGCTGGAGGGAGGCCAGCGCACGGATCCGCGATAGAGATGCAAGTCGCCCTGGGCCGCCGCGCAGCGGCACTGCTTGAGTCTTGACTGTGTTTTCGGGCACCGCGGTGAATTTTTCGCCGGACGAGCGATCCAGAAATGCTCCAATAGTAGGTTTGTGGATTATCTGATCTCGCGCGCCTTTGGCGCAGCGATATAGAGCATGATCATGCACAAGGTACCGATCATACTCATGGAAGCGGCCGCCAGAGGCGCGCCCATCAATGCCGATAAGGCACCCACCAGCAATCCTCCGAGCAACAGCAAAACCTGCGTCATATGAAATACCGCAATCGTCCGACCGCGGAATTCGGGCGGCGAATAGGTCTGGATCACCGTTTGGACCAGAGCATGGGAACTGACATGGCAAATTCCGATGATCGCCATCAGCGCCATCGAAAAAGAAAACCACGGCGAAAAAGAGAAAATCATCACCAAAACGCCATAAAGCGCGACGCCGCCGATCATCAATAGGCCGCGCGGCATGCGATCGCCGATGGAAGCAATCATCAAGGAGCTGCCCAGCGCGCCCACTCCCATAGCCGTCAACAGCAAGCCCTGTCCGCGCGCGCCCACTTGCAGCAAATCACGGGCAAACACGGGGAGAAGCGTGCTGAAGGGAATCATGAACAACGCGGCGATAATCACCACGAGAATGCCGCTGCGTACTTCCAGTTTCCGCCAGCTGAACTTCCATCCTTCGATGATGCTTTGACCGAAGCTTTCCCTGGGAGTCTCGCGATCAGCCAGCGGCGAATTGTAGCGCGACGTGCTCATTTGCATGGTCCAGACTGTGGCCAATAAGAAAAAGACCGCTTGCACGCTGTACGATATTCCGGTGC
>JBIOXP010000447.1:0-4154 GCA_044869705.1 Binatia bacterium
TCATCTCGGTGGCATTGATGATCTTTGCCGATGGAAAAGCATCCTGGATGGCTTTGACGGACGAATAGGGAATGATTCCTTCCGGCGCGCGAAACAATCCGGCCAGCCCGGAAATACCTATCGTACCTTTTTGAAGCCCCAATTCGCTGATCCGCTCGATGGCATTTTGCCCCCAGCGGTTGCGGCCGTCGCGCACGTCTGAAACCCATTTTTGTGCCTGCTTCCACCAACCGGCGCGGTTAAAAATGTAAGCAGTGACGTCTCCTTCTCTCGGAAAAACCGTAAACACCTCGGTGGCAAAACCACCGATCGAAGTCAGGTAACGCGAATCTCCCTGCAACTGCTCCCATCGACCGGTGTTCGCCGGCAGCAGCAGCACATCGATATTGCGTTGCGCCATTTCGGTACGCACGATCTTGTAGCGACGATCACGCTCCTGAATCGAAAGTTGCGGAATCATTTTTGTCCTCGCTTTGCTCGGAACTTCTAATTGCAGATCTCGGATTCAGAACATGTGCAATTTTACATCTGCGACTGTTTCAGTGTCCTCTGCCTTCGAACCGATGGCCAATTTGAATTCGATTACCGAATGGATCATAGCCGTACACGGTGTGCCCGCCCTGCTCGTGCCAGGGAATTTTCGTCGGATCCGGTCCCCAGTAATATTCTCGCCGGTTAAATTTTTCCAGTATCGCTGGGTAAAGATTCGGCGCGATGCGAAAATCGACGTGCGGCCCTTTCACCGCGCGCGTGCTCCGCTCGGCGACTTGATCGACCTTATGAAGAATGACGAGTTGTCCGCTGTTGGGCACTGACAATGTGATTTGTTGCTCGCCCGGCACTTCCTGCGCTTCGCTCAATCCGAAGGTATCCCGATACCAGACTTTGCCCTGCTCCAAGTCGGTTACTTCCACTCGAACGTGACTGATTCGGCGCAGCGGCACGATCTCCCCTTGAGGTTTGTCGCCGATGGGATCGCGCCGTATCGACAGTTCCAAGGTGTTGCCGTCGGGATCGAGCACAAAGAGCGACTGCTTGATCGGCGATGGGGCGGCGTACTCCACGGGACCATGAAATTTCAATTTCCGTGCTTCCGCCAAGCGAACGACGCCGCCGAGATCGTCGGCCCCAAACTCGAATCCGTACACGATTCCTTCCAAAGGCCGCGTCGGCGTTGATGCAATCGGAAAATCCTGCAGCGCCAATCCCCACCCTTTGTGATTAGCCAGGGTGTAAAACAAAATCTGTGGCACCTCCCGATTGAGCCCGCGTAAATTAAAATTCGTGAGATGGTCGAGCTCTCCGCCCAGAAATGTCGAGTAGAATCGATGCGCGCGCCCGAGATCATTGCTCGGCAGGACGCCATGGTCAATTCGATCGATCGTCGCTTTGCCGTTTTCCATTTCAGTTCCTCCTTCGCCTGCGAGATCCTTCGCTGTGCCAGACTGTGTGAAAACTTGTCATTTCGAGGCGAAGCCGAGAAATCTTTCTTTCTATGTAGCTGAAAATGCAAGATCTCTCACTTATGTTCGAGATGACAAATTTGCCGGAAGATGAGTTTTCACACAATCTAGTGCTCAGAGCGACGGTAGTCGATTCGGCCAGCGTCATTTTCCCGACTTTTGTCGCGCGGCATTAATCAGATCGCCCACCGGTTTCCAATCCATCCAGTCGTGGCGGCTGATTTCAATGTAATCGACATCCTTGCGCCGCCGCGCGGCTTCCGGGACGACGCTCGCAGGCAAGTCCTCGCGCATCGATGTCGTGGTCTCATCTTCGATTGTGTTGTTCGCCTGGCGAAAGGCGACTTGCCCTTCGCGCGATAAATACCAGTTGATGAAAACTTTGGCGGCGTTGTCATGCGGATGGTTGTTCATCAGAACAATTGCGCCGTTGTTGGAGCCAATACCCGGCGCTTCTTTGAACTGATAGGGGCTCACCTCGGCGACGGGCAATCCCTGCTCCAGGGCACGGCGAAGCCGGCATAAGATGCAGAGCTGGTATTTCCCCGATGCGAGCCAGTCGGTGCCTTGGCGAAAATCACTAAAGTACGTGAGATCCATCTCGCCACCGTAGAGCCGCTCGAGAAATTTCGGTCCGACCTGCGGATGATGATACATGAACAACAGGGCGGTCGAGACGTAATTGGCGCGCGGCCAGAGCGCGATCATTTTGCCTTTCCACCTGGGATCGAGCAAATCCCAAACCGACCGGAGCGAATCGAGATTCACCAGCTTCGTATTAGAGTAGACCGGCGGTCCGTAAAGCGTACTCTGGTAAATGAAAACGTATTGCCCTTCCGCGTCGACATAGCGGTGCTTGCCCTTCCACCATTTCGACAAGTCGGTAACCTCCGGCAAAACCAGCGCTGGCGGCAATGGCGCGAGAGCCTTGCCACGGTAAAAACTGTTGTAGGTCGCGCCGGGCGCACCGAGCAGAACGTCGACTAAAAACTGTCCCGCGCGCCGTTCCGCCATGATTTTAGTCACGATCTCGCTGGTCGTGCTGATACCCACGGCATTGAGCTTGATTTTAGGAAATTTTTTTTTGAAGGCGTCCCAAATGACCTGCAAGTCGCCGACCGAATTGGTCGCGTAGACAGTCACCTCGCCTTCCTTCTCCGCGCCTCTGATGATGTCTTCCCAACTCAACTGCGCCGCGAATGCCGTACTGAAAAGAGCGCAGACCAACGCGACGACAACGACTAAGCCGGAGTAGGCTTTACCGGTACTATGAATGTATTCGCTGTCCATAGCTCAGCCCTCGGCGCTTAGTCCTCAGTACTGATCTCTTGCCCTAAGCCGCGCCTGCGCGCTTCATCATAAACCCAAGCCGCAAGCGCGACGTCGCCGTATCCTCCCTGCGAGTCGCGAAACACGATCATGCTGTTCGAGGTCTCCGGCGGCGAAATCTTTCCGGCGATGATATCCGCGAATTCTACAACCGAATGCCATGAAATCGCTCCCTGGCGAGACAGCCGAATCAAAGGCTGATCGAGCTTGGTATCGTAATACCCCTCTTCATGGGCCTTACTCGTCATCACGATCAAATCTGCGCGCAGGTAAACTTCGTCGTCGAATTCATTGGGCCGGCCGACGCCGAAAACGGCAACTCCGCGACGCAGCCATTTTCCCAAGAGCGCAGCGGACGGAGAATTAGTGCTGACCAGAACAAGATCCGCTTTGTCAATCGCCTGCTCCGCCGAGCTCGCGCTGATCACGTCTCTGTTGAGATGGCCGTTCGCTTTCTGTGCGAACGCTTCGCGCCTTGCCGCACTCCGACTATAGACGAAAACGCGCTCGATGGGTCGTATGGCAATCGCCGGTTCGAGAATCGGCAATGCCAAGCGGCCGCTCCCGATCATTGCCACAGTCCGTGCTTTAGGAGCGGCGAAGCGGTCGATGGCGAGGCCGACGGTCGCGCCGATGCGTAGATTGCTGAATGGATAGCCCATCAGGCAGAGCAGTTTGCCCGAGCTGATCTCGAAAAGCATCGCCAGACTGTCACCGCCGGTAACGCTCACGCGAAAGCCATTTTTGTCTTGCGCGTCCAATCCGCCCACGACCATGCGCATGCCGCGATCCATGAATCGCAGCGGCGCCACCGGTTTCACTTGTCCGGCGGATTGCTCACGAAAGGTCTGCTCCAGCACCGACATGGCTCGGTCTAGATCGAGCAACGTCGCCACTTCCGAACGTCTAAGCAAAAGCGCCACGTTATCGCCTCAGTTCGGTCCGGACCCAACCGCGCGACCGCTGCAATCTAATAATGAACACTAAAGCAGATCAAGATGGGACGGAGCCGATGACTGCCAGGCCCGCGATCAGCTTAACCAGTCCTGATGGTGATCCGTTTCAGGCGGGAGAGCTAGGGACTCGCCGGTTTGACTTCGGTAACTTTGACGTCGAAGAACAGCGTTCTTCCGGCGAGGGGATGATTGAAGTCCATCACGACGGTGTTTTCTTTAATCTCGTGCACGCGCACGGGGACGCTTTGGCCCTCGGGGCCACGCGCGCTCAGCACGGTACCCACTTTCAGAGCCTCGGGCGGAAGCTTGTCCTTGGGAACCTCTTGGAACGCCTCAGGCTTCACCTGTCCGTAGCCATCTTCCGGTTTCACCGTAACTTTCTTTTCATTGCCGACCGACATTCCCG
>JBIOXP010000448.1:0-4316 GCA_044869705.1 Binatia bacterium
CCGGGTTCGGGATTCGCGGCGCAGACATCGATAAGCAGGGCGTGATATGGGCATCGCTGGCGAGCGGACATCTGGCGAGTTTCGATCGGAGAAAATGCAAAGGGCCTTTGAATGGACCCAAGGCTACGGGAGATCACTGCCCAGAAGGGTGGGCGTTTTATCAGTATCCTGGTCCCGGTTTTCAGGGCATTGGCGAGAACAGCGCGGAATCGAGCTACTATTCCTGGGTCGATCAGCACAATACCTTCGGCCTCGGGGAGGACGTGCCGATGTCCACGGCAAATTTGCAGAACGGCTTGGTTGCGTTAAAAGACGGCAAAATGATTCTTCTACGAGTGCCATATCCTTTAGGCTTTTATGCCAAGGGCTTCGACGGCCGAATTGACGATCCAAAAGCCGGCTGGAAGGGCCGCGGCTTGTGGAGTTCGAGCGGCGACCGCGCACCATGGCTCATGGAAAACGGCAAGGGCTCCAAGCCGCTCGCGGTGCATTTTCAGTTGAGACCCGATCCGCTGGCGAAGTGAAACTGACCGTTTATTTTACCGATGCTGACCAACCGCCGTAATCTCAGAGTGGAATGGGGACAGTGCGATCCTGCGGGCATCGTATTTTACCCGCAATATTTAATTATCTTTGACAGCAGCACCGGGTGGCTGTTTGAACGAACCGGTTTGACGCCTTCTGGAATGCGGCAAAAATACAACCTGGTAGGTATGCCAATCGTCGAAGTCGGTGTTCGTTTCATCAAGCCTTGTCATTTCGACGACGACATCGTCGTGGAAAGCGAAGTCAGCGAGTGGGGGCGCAGCAGTTTCACCGTGCGTCATCGAATTTTCAACAGGGCTGACCTTGCCGTCGACGGTTTCGAGAAGCGAGTCTGGGCGGGAGCCGATCCGGCGCGGCCCGGCGCCATCAAGGGGCAGGCGGTGCCGCAGGAAATCATCGCAAGCCTCTCAGACCCAACCGGTGTAACGACGATCAAAGTTTTTTGAGATGGAGAGTCACCCATGAACAGGGCAGGTGCGACCAGCGAGAGAGGTCAAGAGAGGGTTTCAAGGCAACCGCGCTTTTCTGGCCTGAGCCATGTGAGCTTGGCATGCCGCGACCTCATGGAGTCGAAGCGCTTCTATTCCGAAGTTCTCGGCGGCGAACTGGTGCATGAGATTGCAGGCTTTGTCGAATACCGAATTGCGCATGCGGTATTCGGCCTCTCCGAGCAAATCCAAGGTTGGACTGCTCCGGATCACGAATATCCGCATTATGCGTTTTATCTCGATGGGCTGAATTTCAACCGCATGATTCGCTGGCTCGATCATTACGACGTGCCCAATTACCCATATCGGCGCGACCCGACCGCGCTGATATATTTCCGTGATCCTTCCGGCAATCTGTTCGAGCTCTATTGTGACAGCGGCTACGACAAAATCGCGTCTCTGCCGCCGGCGCCGCGACGCGGCGGGCCGCCGATCGAGTTTCCGAGTCTCAACTATCACTGGAAGCAAAATGGCAGTGCCGGGGATTCGAGCTCAGCGGAAAAACCCGAGCTCAGCGGTTTCGCTCATGCAAGCCTTTACTGCCGCGATCTCGCGCAGGCGAAGCGTTTTTTCACGACCGTCATGGGCGGCGAGTTGATCCACGATGTCGACGGCTTTGCCGAAGTCCGAGTGGCCGGCGTGATTATCGGCATCACCCTTCGTCCGGGGACGACGACCGGACGCGATGCTGAATATCCTCATTATGCGTTTTTCATCGAACCGGAGGATTTTCTACCGATGCTAACGTGGCTCCGTCAGAACGGTGTCGTCACCAGCGAACCGTGGACGCGCGATGGAGTGAAAGGGCTTGTCTATTTTCGTGATCCCGCGGGAAATCTATTCGAGATGTATTGCCCGAAACTTCCCGAGGCCACGTCGTTTGTGCGGGGAAAAAAACAGGGCGGCAGCTACGAGGTCGATTTTTCCGCTTTGAATTATGAATGGAACGGATAGAACGGAAAGCACTAGATGCAGCGTCATTGCGGAATCATGCTAATCTGTAAGTTTCAGGAACGGGATTCTTCGCTAACCGCTCAGAATGACGCCATTTGCCTGCGGATTTCTAACGAGTGTCGCGATCGGCGACTGCAGACATGCTGCAAACCGATCATCGTTCCGCTGGGGAGACGATGATGACTTTGATCAGCAGCTCGCGGTTCGATTTTTGCGCGAACTCTTTTTCGCTCGGGCCGATGGTTTTTTCGGAATCGATGCTCGCTTCCGAGGCGAGATCTTTTCTAAACTGCTCGTACTGATCGGCGGGGACCGAGAACCAACGAATCTCACGGAAATTGACGGATAAGCTCGAGGAAGACGGGCTTGCCAGGCTCTGCTTCGCGATTGCCGGCGCGATATCATTTTCGGCGTTCTGGCGCGCGGCCTCACTCCTGGCAATTCCTTCCTGATCCTGCCTCTGCGTTTCTCGTCGTCTCACAATGAATTCGGCGTCCGCGCTGGGCTCGGCAATGGGCGAAAGAAATCGTTCGGGAAGAAAGAAGCCCGGCCGAGCGGAAGCACCGATCGGCGGACCAAATCTAAAGCTGTCACCGCTGGATTGTAAGCCTCCGATTCCGGTGGCGACTTCCTGAGCTTGAATCGGACCGCGTCGGGAAACAGGATCCTTGACATCTCCGGCGCTGCTCGGTTCGGCACTGGAAGGTGATGGCGCTTTGGTTTTCACTTGTTCTGTGCCGGCAGCGGCTTTTCTTCGTACTTCTGCAACCGCTGATTGAATCGCACTGGCTGTAGCACTCGACCGCTTGGGGCTCTCGGAGGTCGGCTCCGCTGATGCTCTCGATTGCTCGGGTTTGCCGGCGGGATGATCGTTGGCGCGGCGATCGGACAATGATTGTGACGGCAAGATCGACGGAATTGCCGGAGACACTGCGTTGCCTCGGATTTGCGACTCTTTTTGGTAGAGAAAAACCGCGACGACGGCAACCAACACGAGTGCCGTGGCCTGGATCGGCGCGCCGATCCGAAATGGCGCAAGTACTCTTCGCCATCTGCTGGGCCTGCCCTCAATCTCTCTCACATGCGCCATGACCCGTTGCGTGAACCCGATCGGCGGGTCGAGCAGCGGCAGTTCGGAAATCTCCCGGATACAATCCACCAAGCCTTCGGTTTCAGCGCGGCAGCCGGAGCAGGCGAGCAAATGCGTCTCGACGGCTTTCATGCGGATTGTGTCCAGCGACTTTTCGATATATTCGGACAGCAGTAATTGCACTTCCGCGCACGTCATACAGCTTTTCTCTCCGCGCAGAAATAGGATTGGAGCCGGGATTTCAAAGCTTGCCGCGCGCGGTGGAGCCGAGATTTCACCGTGCCCACGGGGATTTCGAGCACCTGAGCAACTTCGTTGTACGAAACATCTTGGAGGTCCCGGAGCAATATGACCGCGGCGTCATCAGGTTCTAACTGGTTCAATGCGAACTGCACTTTTTCGCGGATCTCCTGTTTCTCGAGTAATTCCAGAGGGCCGGGCTCAGGATCATGAAGCGAGTCTGCGCTCTCGATGGGCACGACTTTGCGTTGGCGGCTGTTCAGGGTTTTCCGGCGCGTGCTCGCATGGTTGATAGCAATCCGGTACAGCCAGGTTGAGAAATTGGCATCACCGCGAAACTGACCCGCCGCGCGAAATGCCGACAGGAACACTTCTTGGGAGACTTCCGCGGCTTCCTCTGTATCGCCAAGCATTCGGTAGATTAAATTGAAAATGGTTTTTTCGTGGCGGCGAACCAATGTCTCGAAGGCGTCCGCTTCTCCGCGCTGAACTCGCCGGACGCATTCCGCGTCGCTGATGCCGTCCGCCATCATTTCTTTAGTTGGATTAGACCGATTCATTCGGGAAAGGTTCCAAGGCCGCGAAAAATGTTCGATTAAGCCCGCTTACAGGCCGCGAATGCCTCATTTTTGGCATCAAAATCTTCAGCCCCGCTGTTAATGTCGCTGCGATATAAAAGCCGGGCGTTCAGTTCCGTCGCCAGTCTTTTAAGCCGTTCGACCTCCGCGTTGCCCAGCCTGAGGATTGTGAACGCAGTCTTATTATGCCAGAGCGGCTCGTCAAGGTCGATCCAACGGCGGCACTGCTCCCCGTCCGGGGTGCCGGGAATGGGTGAGAACTCGGAAAGCATGATTCTGATCCCGAGCGCATGGGCTAAATGCATCGAGTCCTCGACGCTTTGCTCCTCCGAGTTCGGGTGACCAACGATCAAATAAGCGTGCACACCCCGGGGATCGCAACCTGCTTCAATCAAATTATCGACCGCGCGTTCGAGCTCA